>JANWXR010000260.1 GCA_025057205.1 Anaerolineales bacterium
GCCCCCATCGTCTAGAGGACCAGGACGTGGCCCTTTCAAGGCCAAAACCGGGGTTCGAATCCCCGTGGGGGCACTGCTCCTCCCCACAAATGTGACCTTACACCCAGTCCGGCTTCCTTAAAGCTCACACACGAACGCGAAGGAAAACAGGGGCGAAGCTTTTGTGCTTCGCTCATGAGCTGTTTCAAGGCGATCGCCGAAGAATGCCACGAAATGCTCGATAAATTCGGCGTTGTTATAGTCAACCTCCTTGAAGCCAGTTAAGAGCGTTGTGCTTTTCGCACTTTGCATTGAGGCTGTATCTCTGGTAGTGGGTCTAAGGTCGTTTGACCGGCTCTTACAGGCTCTTTTGCTTCCCCTCATGCTTCATATCGGCTTTTCATCGCCGAAGCGCGGAGGAGGGGTGTGCACGCAAAGGTTGTTCAGGGAACGTGCCGCCCCTTCGTCCTTCGGCGGGCTTCGCAAAGCGAATCGGCGAAGCCGAAGCGGCAGTCAAAGGACGCCCGCCGCTTCCCTGAGCGCGCTCAGCGGAGCGAAGCCGAAGGGTCAGGGTGCGGCTGACATATTTTGCGTGCACACGCTGAGGGCGCTGAAGACGCTGAGGGCGTCTGGATATTCTGAGGTTCGGTGTACTTAGCCCCATCAGCGCTTGGGCGACTCAACGGCCGTCGGGATCGCTGAGGCGCAAGAGGGTGATGTAAACGCTATACACGCAGGCTGCTTCTCACTACCCCTTTCCCGCACTGCCCTTCAGCAAAATCACTTCTTTCTCACTGAGCGCTACGTCGGCCACGTGCGCCGACATCTTTCCCGCACTGCCCTTCGGCGAAATCACTTCTTCAGTGCTTCAGCATTCGTCTCAATGCCCTTGCGGGCATTTTTTGTTTGGTCACAGCCCAAATTCCGCTGTTTTTCGAAGTAGCCCTGTCAATTTTCCCGAGTTTTTTGCGATTCGAGAGGTGACCTCCTTTCTCGAACTGCCTGTGGTTCTCGATTCCATTGCCCAACATTTTACCTCCTCTGCGCCAGATTGCCTATGGCTGGCGGGTGCGCGGCCTCAGGATTCGAGAGCCGCCGCCCCCCATCTCACCCCCCGCCGCGCTCGAATCAGGTTGACATCATCCTCCCAACCCGCCCAAGCGGTGTGCACGCAAAGGTTGTCAGGGTACGTGCCGCCCCTTCGTCCTTCGGCGGGCTTCGCTAAGCGAAGCCACGCTCAGGATGCCCGCCGCTCCCCCGAGCGCGCTCTATGAGCGAAGCCGAAGGGTCAGGGTGCGGCTGACAGGTTTTGCGTGCACACCCCCAGGCCGTTCAGACCACCATGACGGCCTCCGGTTTGGTAATCTCCGTCTGCGTACTCTGCGTCCGGGCCGCGCAGGCCGCGCACAGGTTATAGTAGCGCACATGGTCTTTGCGCGGGCGGATGATTTGGCGCACGCGCGCCTGTAGCTTGCGGAACTGCTCCGCCGTCACCCAGCATTCGAACACGCTGTACTGCACCGGTGTGCCGTAATCCAGCAGCGCCGTGTGCAGCCGCGTCCGCCGCCGGTCGTCGGAGATGTCATAGACGATGACCCAGAATTGTTTGGTGGGCATTGTGTGTTGCGTATTGCGTATTGCGTGTTGCGTATTGCGTATTGCGTATTGCGTGATACGTACTACGGAATACGCACTACGTGATACGTGATACGTGACACATGACACGTGACACTTGAACACATAAACTCTCACCTCGCCAGGAAGGGTTGATAGTTCGGCTCGCCGGTTTCGATGCATTTGCGCAGGCGGCGGGCCTGCACTTCGAACACTTTCTGGTAGCTCAGGGCGCGCCCGGCGTCCGGGTGAATGACCTCGGTGTTGAGGCGGCGGCTGAACTGTTGCAGGAAGATGCGCCGCCCGCGCCGCGCCAGATACACGCCGCCGTCCTCGCCCGTCTCGAAGTCCTCCGTCCCCAACATGCGGTTGTTCACCACGGTCAGCACCACCGAGTCGGCTACGATGGGGCGGAACTCCT
>JANWXR010000261.1 GCA_025057205.1 Anaerolineales bacterium
AGCTACTTGGGCGTTTAGTCTTTTAGTCCGGTAGTTACATAGTCACTTAGTCGCCCTAACATCGGTCATTGAGCCTTTTGGCTACCTGATCACTCGACGACTACTACCCGACTAACAAAGATGGGCAGGGTGGGATTCGGACCCACACAGGCGTACGCCACCGATTTTACAGACCGGCCCGGCTCACCACCTCCGGCGCCTGCCCACGAAACCCGCACGCAAGCCGACGACGGGAATTGAACCCGTAACCTACCACTTACAAGGCGGTTGCTCTGCCGATTGAGCTACGTCGGCAAGTTAGCGTACAGATTATACCTGAAACAACCCGACCCCAAAAGCCCAAACAAACGAACGTGGAGTTTAGCCGGACTTGAGGGCGAAGTCAATACCAACTCTAGGCCTTTTTGCCCTGTGCCATATCGCTCACTCACTTCCGCTTCAACGCTTCCAGCTGCTGCTCCAACTCCGCCCGCTTGGACTCCGCGGCCAGTTGTGCATTACGCCAAAGAGTATCGAACCAATCGCGGGTCTTGCCCTGGAGTTCATCACCTGAAGCAGGCGCAAAAAGCAGGGCAAGAGCAGCGCCGGTCAGCGCGCCGAGAAGCGTGCCGGTAAGAAACGCAGAAACCTTATGCATAAGCCTGAGTCTCCTTATTAGGTCTGCTCAATTTTACGTGGAAAGCCGCGCTCGGCTAGCAGACGCCGGCGAGTGCAACTTGGGGATATAATTTCGCTCTGCCCCTATTCGAGACGAGGTTTATCCATATGGCCGTACCATCACCCACCACTCCGCCTGCCTTTCTGGATTGGTCGTGGAAAGAGTTTGAACCGTACTATGCTGAACTGAACGCGCGTCCATTGACGCCAACAACTGTTGGCCCATGGCTGAGTGACTGGTCAGACGTTTCGCGTCGCGTGGCCGAGATGCGCGAGCGCCGTTACGTGGCGATGACCACCAACACCGCCGACGCGGAAGCCGAGCGCCGTTACCGCCAGTTCTTCGACGAAATCTTCCCTGCCAGCGAGGCCGCCGAGCAACGCCTGAAAGCCCGGCTCCTCGCCAGCGGCCTTCAGCCGGAGGGCTTCGCCGTGCCGCTGCGCAACCTGCGCGCCGAGGCCGACCTCTTCCGTGAAGCCAACCTCCCGCTGCTGAGCGACGAGAAAAAACTGGGCAACGAGTTCGACAAGCTCATCGGCGCGCAGACCGTGCAGTGGGAGGGCGCGGAGCTGACCATCGTGCAACTTACGGCCCGTTTGAACGAGTCCGACCGCGCGACGCGCGAAGCGCTCTGGCGCGCCGCCCGCAGCCGGCAGCTCGCCGACCGGGAGGCGCTCAACGACTTGTGGCAGCGCTTCTTCAAGCTGCGCCGGCAAATCGCCGCCAATACGGGCAAGGCCAGCTACCGGGATTATGCCTGGCAGTTCCGCCTGCGGTTCGACTACACGCCCGAAAACTGCCTCGAGTTTCACTCTGCCATCGAGTCCGTCGTCGTCCCCGCTGCTGAGCGGCTGCTCGACCGCCGGCGCCAACAGCTGGGCCTCGACCGATTACGACCCTGGGACTTGAGCGACGGCTGGTGGGGCCGCCCGGTGGACCCGCCCGGCCTTGCACCGTTGCGTCCCTTCACCACTCCTGCCGAACTGACGGCCCGCACCGCCGCCGTCTTTCGCCGCGTCCACCCGCAACTCGGCGCATACTTCGACGAGATGGTGGTCAACGGCCTGCTCGACCTGGACAACCGCAAACACAAAGCGCCCGGCGGCTATTGCACCTCGTTCGATTACAGCCGCCAACCCTTCATCTTCACCAACGCTGTCGGCGTGCACGAAGATGTGCAAACCATGCTGCACGAGGGCGGACATGCCTTCCACGTCTTCGAGACGCGCAACCTGCCGTACTACCCGCAGCTCACCGTCGGCCTGGAATTCGCCGAGGTTGCCTCGATGGCGATGGAGCTGCT
>JANWXR010000262.1 GCA_025057205.1 Anaerolineales bacterium
ACTCCTCGGTGAACGGGTCCACGCTGGCGGTGGCCTCGTCCAGGATGAAGATGGCCGGGCGCTGCACCAGCACGCGCATCAGCACCACAACCGCACTTTCGCTCGCCAAGAAAAGATAGGCGCCCGGCCTGACCAGCCGCTCGGGAAGAACGCGAAAGTCCCGCACCGCCTGCTCGAAGGCCGCATGATCCCGAAGCTTGCCCAGGCTCGACGCGGCGAAGGCGAGCGCCAGCGCCAGGCGAGAGAACGTCAAAGCGTAGAACAAGAGAGTCTCCGACACGACCTCAGGCCTGCGGCTCGAACAGCTCCGCGTCACTCACCATGCCATCACTAAAGAGTCCACTTCAAAAAGGATGTTTCACCGCCGAGATCACACAGAGTCGCGCTCAGCGAGATCAGCCACACTCCGATCAGCGCCCTTGAGCCGGTTGAAAACCAGAGAGGGCAGCCGGCCTGCCCCATCAGCCAGCTATCCATTGCCCAACTGCCGCCCCTGAAGGCGCAGACCGGCAACAGAAACCCCATCAACCCCAGGTTGCGATAGACCAGCCGCCACTGCACCGGCGTCAGTGAACTAAAGCAGCCGCACTCCTGGCGCTTGCCACGCCACAGGCTGGCCGCAACTGCGCCGGAGAACATCGGCAGGAGACCCAAGCCCAGCAGGACGGCGATGTGGGTCCACAACCCCACAAGGAGCAGTCCGCCTGCCAGCACCTCCAGCCATGGGAAGACGTTGGCCATGATGACGGCGACTGGCCGAGGCAGCAGCGCCTTGTGTTACCTATCCTGACTACTTGAGCCGGATAGAATTCAGCTAAGACCTTGTGAATTTCGAGGTGAACAGAACGATCAAAATAATAACACCCAGACTGGCGACCAGGCCAAAACCAAGTGCCTCGGCAAGCGCCGGCCAGATCATGTCAGCAATCTCCCGTTTCCCTAGCCATACCGCCGACGCCAGCCATGTTGTGAAGAACATCAACGCGCCCGGCAGGGCAACGGCTGGCGGTAGGAGCAATAGAAGAGTTCGTCTCCACTTCCCGTTTCGCATAACGCCTCCGGATTCTGGCAAGAGCCTCTTCTGGCTCTAGCAATAGCTCTGGCAACCGAAGTAACACCCTCCACTACACAAACCGCTTCTGCAAAATGCGCTGCGCATACGTGCGGGCGAAGCTCGTCAAGCGTTTGCAAGAGTCGCTGGGGGCAACGCTGCGGTGTGCACGCAAAACATGTCAGCCGCACCCTGAGCGGACGCTGAGCGAAGCGAAGCGGTAGTCGAAGGGGCGGCACGTTCCCTGACAACCTTTGCGTGCACACACGCTGCGACGATAGAACTGCGAAAGCAAGAATAGGGCTATACTGAGTGGTCTCAGCTTTAGAGCGAATTCCTAATTGATTTACGGCTCCACAGTAGAAACTCACTGAAAATAGCTCGAATTTTGCACGCCTTGCCGTAAATCAAGCTGGAAATCGCTCTAGAGCCTGATGGTTGCCAGGCATGACCTGCTTCCGCGTGGCCATCAACAAGTAATCATCTGATAGAAGTAAGAGTAACACTCATACGGGGCCGGATTGTACAGTGCATCCGATGTGTAGAAGGCTGCCACAGAGGCGCCCTGTGTGTACTGAAGAACATGGCGTGTCACAGTTACGTCCGCGACCCTTGTGGCCACTGATGCGGTGCCGGAATTATTTGAATGATAGCGGGTGGAACTGACGTTGAAATTGGGCCCTGCGCCCGAGGGCGTGTAATGTGGTGGATGCCACATCCTAATGTTGACAAAAGCATAATACATGCTTGTCGGTGGCAAAGTGTATGTGTAACCGCTTCTATTGTCTGCATTCCATTGTGTCCAACCTGCACCGGGTGCACCGCTTGCCCCCGGAACCGGTATATTGCTCTTGGTTCGACTGGCGGCGTATACTTCTCCCACCCGAAAGGCGAAGGTGCTCAC
>JANWXR010000263.1 GCA_025057205.1 Anaerolineales bacterium
TGTTCGCCTTCCCGCCCGCTATCTGGCAGATGATGAGCGACAAGGGCCTCAACGATCGGCCGGCGCTTGGCGGCCTGAGCTTCGATGCGAACCCGCCAGGCGGCGGCCTGCCGACCACCGAGGCCTACCTGGATTACCCAGGCGTCGGCCCGCAGAGCTTGTGGAAATTCAACCCCGCTACCGGCCGCTGGCAAAGCTGGGTCGAGGATCAGACCAGGCGCAGACCGGTGCGTTCCCCCAACGTCGATCACTTGACCGGCCAGCCCATCGAGTTCGACAACGTCGTCTTCCTGTACACCGAACACTATCTGGCCGATTTTATTGAAGATGAAGCGATGAAACTCAACTCGGTCGGCATCCACTTGATCGGCGAAGGGCGGGCCGTGTTGCTGCGCGGCGACCAGCGCTACGAAGGCGTGTGGCGGCGCTTCAGCCCCGACCAGTTGATGCAGGTGTTTTATCCGGACGGCAGCCCTATCCCCTTCAAGCCCGGCACGATCTGGTACGCTGTGACGGACAGCGGCCAGTATCAGGCGCGCACCGCCTACTGGCCCACGCCGTGATATAACTTCCGAGATAGGAGATTAGAGATTGGCCTCATTCTCCGATCCCTGATCTCCAATCTCTATGCTCAACCGCCTCCTCCTCTTCACCCTCCTCGTTGCCCTCGCCGTTGCCGGGTTCTGGTACCTCACCCGCGAGCCGCAGCTGCCACCGCGCCCGCCGCTCACCGCCGGCGTCGCGCCCGATGCGTCCGGATTCGCCCGCGCGCTCGAACCTGTGGACTTCACCTTCCCGCGTGACCACGGCCCACATTTCGATTTTCAGACGGAGTGGTGGTATTACACCGGCAACCTGCAGGCGGAAAACGGGGAACGCTTCGGCTACCAGCTCACTTTCTTCCGGCGCGGCCTGACCCCCGGTGCGCCCGCCGACCCCACCGGGCTGACGACCAATCAGATTTACTTCGCGCACTTCGCCGTCAGCGACGTGGCGAACGCGATCCATCGCGCGGTGGAGCGTTTCAGCCGGGGCGCGGGTGGACTGGCCGGCGCTACGGGCGAGCCGTTCCGCGTCTGGCTCGAAGATTGGTCTGCCGAATCGCTCAACAACGACGGCAGCGCCGTGCGCCTCCGCGCGCGCGACTCCGAGATACAGCTCGACCTCACGCTGCGCGCCGTCAAGCCCATCGTCGCGCATGGCGAGCGTGGCCTGAGCGCCAAGAGCGATGAGCCGGGCAACGCCAGCTATTACCTGAGCTTCACACGGATGGCAACCGAGGGCGCGCTGACCGTGGCCGGGCGAACCGTCAACGTCGCTGGCGAGAGCTGGTTCGACCACGAGTGGAGCACGAGCATGCTCGGGCCGAACGCCGTCGGCTGGGACTGGTTCAGCCTACAAATGAGCGACGGGCGCGAGTTGATGCTGTTTTGGGTGCGGCTGGAAGACGGCGGCGTAGAGCAGGTCTCCGGCGGGACGTTGGTGGAGCGCGACGGCAGCCCGACGCCGGTCAGGCTGGGCGAGTTCTCCATCGAGCCCTCCGGCGCAAGTTGGACCAGCCCCGCAACGCAGGCCGTGTACCCGCTCGGCTGGCGCGTGCGCATGCCCGAGGCCGGAGTTGACCTGACGGTCGAGCCGTTCTTCCTTGCGCAGGAGATGCGGCTATCCGTGATCTACTGGGAAGGCGCTGTGCGCGTTACCGGAGTCAGCAGCGACCGGCCTACCATCGGCCACGGTTACGTGGAGCTGACCGGCTATAGGGATTCGATGCAGGGCGTGTTGGGGAGGGGGAGCAGGTAAGAAGTAGAGATTGGAGGAGCGGACGGCGCGCTACGCACTACTTTTACTGGAGTCTGGCAAATCCTGGCTCGGACACAAGATATGGCGGTCAGGCAAAGCATCAAGCCGCCATATCTGGCACCAAAAGTTCCATTTGCCAAAG
>JANWXR010000264.1:0-1334 GCA_025057205.1 Anaerolineales bacterium
GCCCGGCGCGCGACTTTTTGGCGTGGGCGCAGAGCGAAGCCGGGCAGGCCGTCGTCGCGCGGCGCTACGAGCCGCTCCCCGCACCCTGAAGCCGCGCCCGGATTGCGCGCCAGAGCGGGCAGCGGTCGTACACGGCGCTGAAGGCGACCGGCGCGCTGACCGCCAGCAGCACCCACGAGGGGCCGGTGAACACTCCCAGCCCGAACAGCACCAGCGCCGCGAACAAGCGCAGGGCGCGGTCGGCGCGGCTCGGCCCGGCGCTTCGCTGCGCCTGTCCGCTCAGCGCCGCCTCGAACAGCGCGTTCAGTTCCTCGGGCGAGGGGAGGCCGGTGCGGCGCGCGATTTCCTGCCCATTGCGGAACACGACGAGCGTCGGGATGCCGAGCACGCCCAGCGCCTGCGCCTCTTCGGGCGACTCATCGGCGTTGAGCTTGATGACCTCCACCCGGCCGCCGTATTGCCGGCGCGCCTGCTCCAGCATCGGGGAGAGGGTGCGGCACGGCAGACACCACGGCGCCCACACATCCACGATGATGGGCCTGGCGGAGTGAAGCAGCTGGTCACGTAGAGAGGTTGTTGACATGAAGTGCGCCCCGGTCGCAAAGGCTAAAGGCTGAACAGCTTCCGGCCGTCAATGAAGAATCCACAGATGTCACAGATGGCCGCAGATTTTCTCTGCGGAACGCTGCGTCATCTGCGGATAAATACGGACGGCTGAGCAGTTACAACGAATAAACGAATGGCGCGGCAGCCATTCGTTTATTCGTCCCTCGATTTACCGGCAGGCCGAGTTTCTTAGGCCTTCTGCCCGCGCGTGCTGATTTTCAGGATGGAATACAGCGGGCACCAGCCGATGATGCCGGTGAGCAGCGGCACGAAGCCCAGGTATTGCAGCACAACGCCGAGCGTGCCGGTGACCACGCCGCCCCAGCCCAGGTACAGCAGCACCGCGCCGAGCAGGATGCGGAGCGCGCGGTCCCAAACGGCCTCGTTGACTTTGAAGAAGTTGCTCATGGTGTCGTCTCCTTGAATGAATGTATCCTGTCTTTTGGACGAAGACAGCGCCCAAAGGTTACATACACCGGCATCTAACGCAGAGGTATTGTGATGAGCATCAGGCCGGAGATGGTTTGGGTCAACGGCGACGCCGGACTTGAGCACTCCACGGGCCGGGTACAAGCGCTTGCGCGTAGCGGCACCGACAACCACCATCCCGGCTTTGCCGCAGGTGTACGTGTGCACGCAAAGGTTTGTCAGGAAACCGGCCGCCTCTTCGTCCTTCGGCGAGCTTCGCGAAGCGAAGCCACGCTCAGGATGCTCTACGCGGCGGGCAT
>JANWXR010000264.1:1350-1861 GCA_025057205.1 Anaerolineales bacterium
AGCCGAAGCAGTAATCGCCGGACGCCCGCTGCTCCCCTGAGCGCGCTTCTATGTCTATGAGCGAAGCCGACGCCTGCATTCATGCTCATTCATACTCATTCGTGTCCATTCGTGTTCACCATTCGTGCCATTCGCCCTCATTCGCGTCCATTCATGTTCCCCCATTCGCGTTCATTTGTGCCATTCGATGCCAAAAACTCCGCATCGAATTCCGCGAATCGGCGCGAAAGGCAACCCCAACCGAATTCATCTCTCATTCCTATCCATTCGTGCCTATTCGTGTTTCCCTATTCGTGCTCATTCATGTTCACCATTCGTACTCATTCGTATCCATTCGTGTTCTCCGGAAACCGGCACCTCTACTAATAACGATGAAAGTGCAAGAACGGCTCCTCGGCGGCTGTATAATCAGCGCGAAGGAGAGCGGAATGTGGACCTGAGCAACCTTGATTATTTCACTGTCGTGATCGTCCTCATCGCGCTGGCGGTGGTGTGGGGCATCCTCCAGCGC
>JANWXR010000265.1 GCA_025057205.1 Anaerolineales bacterium
TGCGTTCATTTCGCCGGCTAAAATCCTTGTTTTTTCAGGGCACTCACTTACTGATTTCATTCTCACGCATCACGATCTCCTTTCCTTACGCCTTTGCGCCCTTGCGTTTCTGCGCCTTGGCGTCTTTACATCCTTGCGCCTTTGCGTTAAGAACCCGCCGGACGACTGAGCATCAGCACCGACCACTTGCCGCTCTGGCAGACTTCGCCTTTCTGGTTGACGACGTTGATTTTGATGGTCACACTGCCGCCGCTAAGGCGTGGGATGGCCTTGGTCTCAATTACTTCCAGCTCGGCGTGCACCGTATCGCCGAAAAACACCGGCTTGCTGAACTTCCACTCGGTGATCTCGCGGAAAGCCAGCACGGTGCCCTCCATCACGCCGGTGCGGGTGATCAGGCCGGAGATGATGGACATGACGCACAGCCCGTGCGCGATGCGCTGGCCGAAGGGCGTCGTGGCGGCGTAGGCAGCGTCGGTGTGAATCTGATTGTAATCGCCGGACAGGCCGGCAAAGGCGACCACGTCCGCTTCGGTGACGGTGCGCGGCGTGGAGACGACCTTCTGGCCGACCTCGAACTCTTCAAAATACATGCCGCGTTGGGCGGGAGGGAGTGGCATGGGTGCTCCTTTGTGAGTGGGTGGTTGTATTGCGTATTGCGTATTGCGTATTGCGTGTTGCGTGTTGCGTATTCCGCTCTCACTTCACGGAGCAGGCAACACGAAACATCAGCGTAACTGCTCAGGTGTGCTGATTTATTCGCAGATTGAGTAGATTCTCGCGGAGAGAGTCTAGAGCCATCTGTGACATCTGTGAATTCTTTTCAACGGACAGGAGTTATTGCTTGAACAGTTAAACATCCGTTACACGGTCTCTTCCAAATCCAAAAATCGTTGCATCGCCGCCTCGCCCTGCGTCTCGCCGATGAGGGCCAGGGTGCGCTCGAACTCGAAGATGGTGCGCTGGCGGGCAGCCTCCATCGCGTATGGGAACAGCGGGCCGGTTTCGGGGTTGTCCAGGTTCATCGCGGCGTGCGAGTCGGCGGGCAGCGTGCGTTTGAGCCAGGGGCGAAGGGCCGGCAGGTAGTAGAGCAGCTCCAGCGGCAGGTACACACGCGCGGCAAACAGGCGCGGATGCTGCAACAGTTCGGGGTCGAGACTGTCAATGGTTTCGGCCGGGGGTCTTTCACCGTCGAAGCGCTCAGCCCATAGCCGCACGTAGTTGGTGTGCGCGTAGAAGTCCTGCACGGCGTGTGTGAGGCGGCCAAATGCAGTCCAGGCCTCGACGGGATCGGTCGCGCGTGCGGCCTCAGCGCGGCAGGCCTCAATGTAAGCCAGAGCGCGAGGAATGTCCTCGTCGCAGTGATACTCCGGATGGAAGAGCAGGCCACGCCAGCCGTCCTGCCCAAGGTTGGCGCGGGTGATGACCTCCAGGGCGCGCGCGGAGATGCGCCCACCCAGGGCACGTTGGAGCAGGGCGATGTGGTAGGCAGCTTCCATGGAGACTGAAGACTGAAGACTGAAGACTGATGACTAAGGTCCGACGGTGATCAGGTCTTTGATCTGTTCGAAGGTGGCGGGGCCGATGCCACGCACGTTCTGGATGTCTTCGATGCGGCGGAAGGGGCCATTGGCGGTGCGATAGTCAATGATGCGCTGGGCGATGACTGGGCCGATGCGCGGCAGCGTGTCGAGTTCAGCCAGTGTTGCAGTGTTGATGTTGATCTTAGTGCCTGCGACAGGCGGGCTTGAGCCGCTGCGGCTTGGAACGGGCGTCTCGGTCGCGGCGGCGGTGGGCGGCGGCGTGGGCGAGGGCGTGCCCGGCCCCACCGT
>JANWXR010000266.1 GCA_025057205.1 Anaerolineales bacterium
AACAAGAAGCTCAAGATTGTGTACAAAGGCCGCACGCTCGCAAAAGAGTATGAGGCCGATCAAATTTGTTTCGATCAAATCATTGTTGAATTGAAAGCGCTTGACCGATTGACCAGCCGAGAGGAGGCTCAACTGTTGAATTATCTCAAGGCGAGTGGCTTGCGTGTGGGATTGCTCATCAACTTCGGCAGCGTTGGAAAGTTAGAATGGAAGCGACTTGTGCGCTGAGCATAATGTCTTTGTACAACTTCGCGTTTCTTCGTGTTTCTTCGTGTGACTTCGTGGATTCTAAAGAAGTACTATGCCCAGATACGACTTTGATTACTCAGTCGAGAACTCAATCGCCACGATTACGCTGAACCGGCCGGAAGTGCTCAACGCCCTCACGTTCGAGATCTACGCGCAGTTGCGCGACCTGTTCGCAGCGCTGCGCGACGACGAGGCGGTGAAGGCCGTCATCGTCACCGGCGCGGGGCGCGCCTTTTGCAGCGGCGGCGACGTGCACAAAATCATCGGCGAGGTGCTGAAGCGCGACATGCGCGGGCATCTCGAATTCTGCCGGATGACTGGCCACCTCGTCCGCAACATGCGGCTGCTGCCCAAGCCCATCATCGCTGCCGTCAACGGCCTGGCCGCCGGCGCGGGCGCCGTCATCGCGCTGGCCGCCGATTTGCGCGTGGTGGCCGAGGGCGCGAAGTTCGCCTTCTTGTTCACGCGCGTCGGCCTGACCGGCGCGGACATGGGCGCAGCGTTTCTGCTGCCGCGCGTGGTCGGGCAAGGCCGGGCGATGGAACTGCTGCTGCTGGGCGACGACGTGGACGCCGCGACCGCCGAGCGCCTCGGGCTGGCCAACCGCGTGGTTCCCCTCGAGCAGCTGTTGCCCACCGCGCGCGAACTCGCCGAACGGCTCGCCGGCGGCCCCACCTATGCCCTCGGCATGACCAAGCTGATGGTGAACAACGAGTGGACGATGGACCTGAACGCTGCGCTTGAGGCCGAAGCTCAGGCCCAGGCGCTGATGATGATGGGCGAAGACCACCGCGCCTTCTACGAAGCGTTCACCGAGAAGAGGAAACCTGAGTTCAGAGGCAAATGACTGATGACTAAAGACTGAAGACTAAAGACGGATGACTTGAGCCGCTCACCAATCTTCAATCTTCAATCTTCAGTCTCTAGTCTTCAGTCTTCAATCTCCAATCTCCAATCTCCAATCACACCAATCACCAATCACCAATCACCAATCACCAATCACCAATCACCCTTCATCCCACCCATTCCCACCCTTCTCAACCCTCCCTCCCTTGCCAAGCCCTCCGGTTACTCACACGGCGTCCTGGTCGAGGGCGGGCGCGTGCTGTTCCTCGCCGGGCAGACGGGGATGGACGCAACGGGCCGCATCGCGCATCCGGGCGACCTGGTCGCGCAGTTCGAGCAGGCGTTGAGCAATCTGAAGGCTGTGTTAGAGGCAGCCGGCGGGGCTATGAGCGACCTCGTCAAGCTCACCATCTTCGTCACCGACAAGCAGCGCTACCGCGAAAACCTGAAGGCGCTCGGTGAAACGTACCGTTCGATCGTCGGCAAGCATTACCCCGCCATGACGCTGGTGGAAGTGAAGAGCTTGTTTGATGATGAAGCCATGGTGGAGGTCGAGGGTATCGCAGTCATCGGTCATCAGTCATCAGTCTTCAGCCATCCGTAATCGGCCATCGGCTATCAGCAAGCAATGGATTTTTCACTCACCGAAGCCCAGGTCAAAATTCAGCAGCGCGCACGCGCGTTTGCGCAGGAGCGTGTGGCGCCGCTGGCGCGCGAGATGGATGA
>JANWXR010000267.1 GCA_025057205.1 Anaerolineales bacterium
ATTCCCAACATCCCTGAGAACAAGCGTAACCGCAAAGCACCAAAACGCGGTCGCAAACGCCTGTTCAATGCGGAAATCTACCAACGTCGCTTTACCAGCGAGCGCAGTTTTGCTTGGGTAGACAAGTTCCGTGCTCTGCTGGTCCGTTTTGACCGGAAGGATGCTCACTTCTTAGGCGCTCATCATATCGCCTTTGCCCTAATCCATCTGCGGCATGTCTTTGCAGAAAAAGGTTGAATCAGTTCCATATCAAATCCGACGAGGTATACTGATCCCACTGGATCGCAACTCTTGGAACAGGGTACAGAAGACGACCCTGTCGTAGCGGGCTGCGCGGGCGGTGTGTGTTATTTGAACATCCGCCAAAGCCAATTGCAGGAGCTGCGGCGACGGGCTCACGTTCAACAACAGCTTGATACCGGCGCGGCGATCGCAAGCAATCCACTCAGCGCAATATTTTGGGGCATTGCCCGCTTGTTTACGGACGACCCCAACAAACAAGCGGCCGCTGCTCAGTTGGGTGTCGCAACGTTCGTTGTTGCGGCCGCAGGCGCGGGAGGCGCGCAGGGCAGACAACAGCAAATCCGGAGCGTCGCGCCGGCGCAGCCGCAGCGTCCGGTTGCTGCGAAGGTCAGACCTGCTACCCCTGCCCGGACCGACACTACTCCGATCAGTCGCACAGAATCTGCACCGGCTCAGCAAGCCTCTTCCACACCTGTGCCTGTTCCCACCGCTTCGCCCACGCCGACAACGCTACGACTTCCGTCGGTGCGTGCGCCTCGTTTGTCGGCGGTACAAATCATCGAGCGACTGGAACGGCATGTTGAACGACAAAACGAGCGATTGGCTCTTGCCATTCGCCATGGAGATCAGCAATATCTCCAGAATCTCGGGCTTTCCAACACCCAGATTCGAATATTGATGTGCCCCACGCACAAGTTATTTTATGCTACATACGGTAACGCAATGGAGCGTGCTTTTGCTCGGGCAATTCGTTCGGACGCACAGCTTAGCGGAATGTTAATCGATGCACGGAAGCTATCAGGGGTAGTATTCCCGGTTAGGCCCGGAGGCGGTCGGCCGCTCCGTCCCGATTTCGGGTTCATATCGGGAGAGCTTCAGGGGTTCATTGTAGACCTCACAACCCCTTTACAGGCGGCTGGCAAACTCACGAAGTATCATGACAAAACGATAGTACTAACGTATCGCACACCTCGATTCTAGAGCGGTTTTCAGCTTGATTTACGGCGAGGCGTACAAAATTCGAGCTATTTTCAGTGAGTTTCTACTGTGGAGCCGTAAATCCATCAGGAAATCGCTCTAATCCTGCTGAATCGCGTAACGGCAGATGAGATGAGAAACACCGTCCGCTACCTGGCCGATTTTAGGTAGTCGTTTCGGCTTTACCCTCGCAGCACCGCGCCCAACGTCTCTTGCAAACGCTTCATAATCTTCGCCCGCACCCTGGCCACGTCGGCGTAGGTGAGGGTGCAGTCCGGCGCCTGGTAGATAAGCGAATAAGCCAAGCTCTTCCGGCCCGCGCCGACTTGCTCGCCGCGATACACGTCGAAGAGGGTGACCGACGCCAACAGCTCGCCGCCCGCCGCGCGGATGGCGGCCTCCACCTGCGCAGCGGGCATGGCCTCCTCCACAACCAGCGCCAGGTCTTCCTTCACCGGCGGGTACTCTGGCACGGCGCTCACCGGGTAACGCTCGTTCACGTGCTTCAGCAACACCTCCACGTCGAGGTCGGCGGCCAGCACCGG
>JANWXR010000268.1 GCA_025057205.1 Anaerolineales bacterium
TGCCGGCCTAAGACCTCAAGCCAGTAGCGCCGGCCGCCCCCTGGCAATTCCTCCCAATTCGGGAACTTGCGCTCGTTTTGTTCTCGGCTCGCCACGACTATCCCTTCAACAACTGCAAATTCGCCATGCTGGCCACTAACCGCTTGAGGCCGGCCGCCTCGAAGGCGACCGTCACTTCCTCATCATCGCCTGTGCCGCGGCTCTCGATGACGATGCCCTCGCCGAAGGCGGCGTGCCGGACCCGCTGGCCGGTTTTGTATTTCTGACCGGAGATTATGGATGTCTGCTTGTAATTGGCCGGCCTTGAGGCTTCGCGTCGCCGGCCGGCGGGCGTCTCCCAACTCGTCGCGCGCTTGTACGCCTCCGAGGAGCGCAGCTGTTTGTGCGGCTTCTGGCCCGCCAGCAGGTGGTCGGGGATGTCGTAGAGGAAGCGGCTCGGCTCGGCCAGGGAGGCGTCGCCGTAGGTCGAGCGGCGGAAGGCGCGCAGCAGGTACAGCCGGTCCTTCGCCCGCGTCATCCCCACGTACATCAGCCGCCGTTCCTCATTCATCGCCTCGCCGTCCTCCATCGAGCGCTGGTGCGGCAGCACGCCCTCATCCAGGCCGAGGATAAAGACGACCGGGAACTCCAGACCTTTGGCCGCGTGCAGCGTGAGCAGGATGGGCGCTTTGCCCTCCTCGGCCACCGTGTCCTGGTCGGAAACCAGCGCGATTTGTTCGAGGAATTCGGCCAGCGTCGCCTCGGCGAACTCGTGCGCCACGCCGCGCAGCTCGAGCACGTTGGCCCAGCGCTCGTCGCCCTCCTCTGTGCCATCGCGCAGGTAGTCGCAGTAGCCGGTGCGCTCGAGGATGGCGTCCATGAGCTGCACCACCGAAAGTTCGCTGCGCGCCGCGATCCAGTGGTTGAGCATCACGCCGAAGTTGGCGAGCGCGGCCGCCGCCTTTGCGCCGAACCGGGGCGCGAACACGGAGCGCGGGCCGGAGTCGCCCAGGTCGCGCACCACCTCGGCCGGGGAGAGGCCGGCGGCGCGGGCCGCCTCCAGCAATTGCTCCAACGTCTTCGTGCCGATGCCGCGCGGCGGCACGTTGATGACGCGCAGCAGGCTGACCGAATCCGCCGGGTTGTGCACCAGCCGCAGGTAGGCCAGCAGGTCCTTGATCTCCTTGCGCCCGTAGAAGCGCTGCGCGCCGACGAGCTTGTATGGTGCGCCTCGCGCCGCAGCCAGCGCGCGCAGATCGAATGGAAAGTGCCGATAGTCAGCCCGCGCAGGTTGCCGCCGAGCAACTTCTCCACGCGGCCCTTCATCTCTTTAGCCGCCTTGTTTGTAAACGTCACCGCCAGGATGTGCCAGGGCGCGACGCCGAGGTGCTGGATGAGGTAGGCGATGCGGTGGGTGAGCACGCGCGTCTTGCCGGAGCCGGGGCCGGCCAGCACCAAAGTCGGCCCAGGCGGCGCGGTGACGGCCTGATGTTGCTGCGGGTTGAGGTCGGCGAGGAGGTCCATCAATCCAAACCCAACAAAGCTGCGGTCGGATAGCCCTCAGCCTCCACGGATTGCGTGCGCTTTGGGAAAGAGTTTGTGGTCATCGTTCGCCGGCAATCGGCTGGTGCACAGTTTACCGCAGGCCAGAGGCTGCGCCAATGTGCGGCGAGAACGGTGGACTCCACTGCAAAAACTACGATCTCACTGCGAAGCCGCGAAGGGCACAAAGGACTCACAGTGGTTTTCCTTCGCGCTCTTCGTGCCTTTGCG
>JANWXR010000269.1 GCA_025057205.1 Anaerolineales bacterium
GGCCTGACCAACTTTAGCGTGGTGAATGGAGTAGTCGATTTGATTTGGGTGCTGCCGCGCGGCACAGAAGTGCGATACACGTCGCCACAATTCCTGAAAACCTTTGGCCGATTCGAACAAGCCTGGATTGTAGTTGATGCCGATTACGATCTCTTCCAACTCCTCCTCTACTATCCGGACAAGGGAATTACTGCTTTATACGAAGGTCCAGCTGTGAAGGATAACTCCAACTATGAGCTTTGCCTCGAAGGCGTTGGTCCTGAGTTATGGCTCTGGTCACCTGGCAAGGTGTTCATGCCAGATGGGTACCAGTTCACAGGCCCTGATTTCGGTTTGGGGCCTGGCGGACACGAGGAACTTATGCGAACGATCGAAGCAGCAGGATTTGCTCCGGACGCAATTATTGAAAGTTTCGGCAACCCAAGTCCGGGGTGCCTTACCACTCCCAGAGATTTATGGGAAGCGCCGTAAGAGTGAGGTAGGGGGAAGTGCTGTCAGGCGGGCTTAGAGAGAATTCCCGATGGATTTACGGTTCCGTAGTAGAAACTCAATGAAAACAGGTCGAATTTTGCATGCCTTGCCGTAACTCAAGCTGGAAACCGCTTTAAAACAACTTGATGGAACAAGGTGAGGCGGCCTCGCTGCTTCACCTTGTTTCGTCACACCAGCGGCCACGCCGGCCTGTGGTCATATGCGCCCGCCGCCCCCGGCAGCCACCGCTTCGATAACTTCAGCGTCACCCTCTTGGGCGGCGGCGTGCACCCCAAGGCGCGTGGCCTGGCGCGCCCCGTCGCCCAAACCGGCCCCACCCCCGCGCCCAACCAGGTCTTCCGCCTGTACTACCACGCCAATGGCAGGCCCATTGCGATGCGCGTTCTGACGCCCGGCAATAACACCGGCACGCTCTACTACTTGCTCTCCGACCACCTGGGCAGCATCAGCGCTGTCACCGACCTCAGCGGTTCAGCGATTGCGCGGCAGTGGTATCATCCGTACGGCGGCGTGCGGGCCAGCACGGGCACCTTACCCACAAGACGCGGTTACACCGGCCAATTGGCCGACGAGACCGGCCTGTACTTTTACAACGCGCGCTACTACTCCCCGCTCCTCGGGCGCTTCATCAGCGCGGATAGCATCGTACCCGAGCTGGGCAACCCGCAGAGCCTGAATCGGTTCTCGTATGTCCGCAACAATCCGTTACGATACACCGACCCCAGCGGGCACTGCGAATTCGACGCCTCGGGCAACATTACGCGCTTTGACTGTTACGCCTATGAATTCGAGAAACTCTCGGCGGCGGATCGGATCAAGTGGGTGGAAGCGATGATGCGCCTATCCGGCGCCAGCGGCTGGTTCAACAACATCATAGACATCATCAAGTACTTTGAAGGGTCCCCTATCCTGCACCATATGGCACCCGGCAGTTGGGCTTCGTGGGCAGATGCAGGCGTGCTGCAAGCCATCCAGAATGGCTGGGTGTTGCGCAGCGGTGGCACCCCGGTCAGCACCAGCGGCGGCGCGGCACAGCTCTGGGCTGACTTCTTTGTGCAAGGTGCGTTAAGTGGCTTTAGTGACGAAGCCACTCTCAAGCCCTACTGGGGCAAGGCCGAGCAGGCAGGGGTGGACTACGGA
>JANWXR010000026.1 GCA_025057205.1 Anaerolineales bacterium
CTGCCCGAAGAGCGCAAGACTTCGGTCAACGACTTCATCATCAAAGCCGCGGCGCTGGCGTTGCGTCAGTTCCCCAACCTCAACGCCTCGTTCGGCGGTGATAAGATCATTCAGAAGGGCCACGTCAACATCGGTAACGCTGTAGCTGTCCCGAGTGGCCTGCTCACCGTCGTCGTCCGGGATGCGGACGTGAAGCCGGTGGCGCAGATCGCGGCGGAGATGAAAGCCATGGTGGCCCGTGCGCGCGAGGGCAAGGTGCAGCCAAGCGACATCGAAGGCTCGACCTTCACCGTCTCCAATCTGGGCATGTACGGCATCGAGCACTTCACCGCCATCATCAACCTGCCGGAGGTCGCCATCCTGGCAGTGGGCGCGGCCCGGGAGGTGCCCGTGGTCAAAGACGGTCAGCTCGTACCCGGCGTGCGCATGAAGATGACCTGCGCCGCCGACCACCGCGTGACCGATGGGGCGGAAGTCGCCCAGTTTTTGCAAGCCGTCAAGGGTTTCCTTGAGGAACCTTTACGCTTGCTGGTATGATGAGAGAGCCATGTCAACCCGCTCGCTCAAAACACGTGACCTGATCCTGGTGGTGGACGACGAGCCGGATACCACCACGCTGCTCGAACTCAACCTCAAGCGCGAGGGCTATCGCGTGCTCAAGGCCAACGGCGGGCGAGCCGCCCTGGAGATCGCCGCGCGTGAGAAGCCCGATCTGATCATCCTCGACATGATGATGCCGGACCTCAACGGCATGGAGGTGCTCGAACGCCTCAAGAGCATCTACACCCTGCCGCCGGTCATCTTCTTCACCGCCCGCGACCGGCTGGAGGACATCGCTGCCGGCCTGGAGGCGGGCGCGCGCCGCTACCTGCTCAAGCCAACCTCCCGTGAAAAGCTGTTAGAGGCCGTGCACAGCGCCCTCGCCGAAATCAAAGCCAAGACCCAAGCCAAACTGAAAATGCCGGCCTGACCGCCGATGACCACCTCTGCCCTGAAATGGTTTTACACCGTTCCGGAGAAGCGGCCCTACCTGCTTGCCGAGCGCGTGCGTAATAGCTTGTGGGAGATGCGCATGGGCGGGCTGTGGCTGGACGCCGCAAGTGTGGAGCCGCACTTCACCTTGACCGGCATATACCACGGCGGCAGCGTGCAACTGGAGTGGGAGCCGAACCGCTGGCTGCGCTTGACTGCCAAGCCGGAGGCTCCCGCCCTGGTCGAGGCGCTGCGCGTGCTGCTGCTGCGCAAACCGACGCTCACCTACACCAATAAGGAAGGCCATATCGTAACCGAGTGGTGGGTGCAGGTCGAAGACGCCGCCAGGCGCTGGCAGGAGATTCAGGGCAAGCTGGCGTTTGCCCATCCTCGGCGGCTCGACCAATAAGCTACCGGGCGAGCTGTCGCTGGCCGTAATCATCTCGTCGTCGGACTGGGTACCGAGTCACGAGCAATACGGGCACAACCGGTAAGCGAGCGAGCGTCCCGACTCGGCGACGTGACAGCCTAGTGCGCTTCAACCCTACCCCTGGGCCAAAGACCTGACAGCTGGCGCGATGGCCGACCATCTTTGCTTACACACAGGACATCCCACTGATTGCCGCTGGTGGTCAGATCTGTTACGCTTCCGATACTCTGCTTATCCATCGGAGGTCGATATGTCGCCTTTCGTCGGTCTGGCTTTGGCCGGCGCGTTGCTCCTCACCTCCATCACTGCGACGCCGGTTGAGAGCGGCCACGCCCTTCAGCGCGAAGATACTACCAAAATTCTCAAGCGCCTCGGCGGCGTGCCCTGCCCCGATAGCGACTTCACCTGCGTCACCATCCGGGTCCCGCTCAACCACTTCGACGCCAACGACCAGCGGAAGATTGATGTGACCTTCGCCGTGCTGCCCGCGACCGGACGCCGCAAAGGGATGTTCGTCACGGCCACCGGTGGGCCGGGCACTTCGGGGCTGGCTTTGGCCGATTCGTACACCGCCACATTCGACCCGGCCATCCGGCGCCGCTTCGACATCGTCTTCTTCGACCAGCGTGGCGTTGGGCGTTCGGGCGGGCTGACTTGCCCCGACGCAGCAGCCGCTTATTATTTGAGCGGCGGCGACGGCCGCACGCCGGCAGGCGAGGCGGAGCTGAAAATCAGCGCCGAAACCTTCGCGCCTGACTGCGTGGCAGAGATGGGCAACCCCTCCGAGCTGCTACCCTTCCTCGGCACCGAGCAGGCCATCGAGGACCTGGAGATTTTTCGGCGGCTGATGCAGGACGAAAAATTCTGGCTGTACGGCGAGAGCTATGGCACGCAGTATGCCCAAACTTACGCGGCCAAATATGGCAAGCGCCTGGCCGGGCTGGTCCTCGACGGCGTGGTGGACCTCACGCTCGATGGCTTTGCCTTCTACAGCGAGCAAACGCAGGCCTTTGCCGATGTGCTGCTACGTACGCTCGAAGCCTGCAACGCCGACCCAGTCTGCGCGGAGCAGATGAACGGCGATGCGATCGCCGCCTACGACGCGCTGGCTGCGCGGCTGACCCGCGGCCCGGTCTCCTTCCGTTTTCCGCTTCCCTCCGGGGGCACAGCACAGCGCCGTTTCGATCTCGGCAACCTGGAGACGGTGTTCGCCGGCCAGGCCTATAACGAAGGCGACCGGATGATGTTCAATCGTGCGCTGGCCGCCTATGCCACCCGCCGCGACCTCGCGCCGCTAGCGCGCCTGCTCTACCTCTCACTGTCGCTCAACCCCGAGACGCTTGAAGCCATCCCCGATCCAACGTACTCTGATGCGATGTACTACAGCGTCGAGTGCCAGGATTATGCGTACACGAACGCCGACGATTACTTGCGCGCCGGCGATGGGGTGGAGGCGACCGTGCCGCGCATGACCGGAGTGTTCTACGGCGACCTGCCCTGCGTGTACTGGCCGGTGCGCACGACGAACTTTGACCGGCCTGAGCCGCTGGTCGCTGAAGGAATCCCGGTGCTCGTCCTCGGCGCGACCGCCGACCCCGCGACTCCGTACCGGCAGGTCGTGGAGGTGTTCCGGCGCCTCGACAATGCCTATCTCATCACTCAAACCGGAGGGCCGCACGTGATCTTTGGGCGCGGTGTGCGCTGCGTGGACGATTTAGTGACGGATTTCCTTGTGCACAACCGACTGCCCGCGCAGCGCGAGACGATGTGCGACGGCGTCGTTACCGACGACTACGTGCCGCTGGCCCCGACCAACGCCGGCGCCTTCGCCTCCCCACTCGAGGCTCTGACCTCCGCCGAAAGCGAAATCAACTACCTGCCTGAGTACTACTATTGGGACGGCGAGACCACGACAGATGCGGGCTGCACCTTCGGCGGCACGCTGCGCTTCGAGCCGCGCGGTAAGCGCACCCTCTTCTCTTTCCACAAATGTACCTTCACGCGCAATTTCCGCTTCAGCGGCTTCGGCAGCTATGACGCCAACCGCGACCGCTTTACGATGGACGTGATGACGACCGGGCGCTGGGCGTGCAATCTGAAGTACTCGCGCACCGGCGACCGCACGAAGGTCACCGGCGTCTGTGATGGCCAGCGGGTAAGCTGGGAAAGGTAGCACAGTTGCAAAGAGGAAAGGTCAAGGGCCTGCCTGCGCCATAGGCTAACAGCGTTCTTCCTCTTAATTCTCCGCGCGCTCTGCGATCTCGGCGGCAGCGCAGCAATTGCCTTTCATTCATGTGAACGCCGGTCAACGCGGCGCGAACCTGCGGCTGGCCCATGCCGACCTCATCGCCGTCACCCAAGCACAGACTGTCGAGATGCGATGAACGATACGCTGACCTACATCAACACACTCTATCATCCGGACGAGACTATTCGCCTGCAGGGTGAAAGCGAACTGCGCAAACTGGGCCTGGCTGCCCTGGAACCGCTCATCCGCGTGCTGAACGGTGAGCACAAACCGCCCCGCTTCAAACAGCCGACCGGCTGGCTGGGGATCGGCCCCAGCGGGAAAGAGTTGGAGGCCTATGCGCGCCGGCGTGCGGCAGCCCTGCTAGGCCGCCTGCGCGACCCACGCGCAACGGAAGCGCTGGTGGCAGCAACGCACAGCGATGCGGATGAAAGCTTGCGCCAGACCGCTGCGCTAGCTCTTGGTGAGCAGGGCGACCCGCGCGCCGTCGAGCCGCTCATCGAAGCGCTCTATAGCGCGGATTACAGCATCCGCGCTCAGGCTGCAGAGATGTTGGGCCGGTTGCGCAGCCGGCAGGCGGTGGACGCCCTCATCCACATGGCGCTGACCGACGGCCAGCCCAGCCCGCGCTGGCAGGCCATGCGCGCCCTGGGCCTTATCGGGGATGCGCGCGCCGTGCAGCCGCTGGCCGCCATCCTGAAGAATTTGCTGGCCCTGCCCGCCAAGGATTGGGCCGTGCCTGACCGGCTGGGCTATAGCGAGGACGAAACGGGCCAGCCGCTCTGGACAACGTGCAACTACGCACTGGAGGCGCTGGCCGCGTTGGGCAACGCCGCACAGAGCGCCATTCCCATCGTCCAGCAGGTGGCGAACGAGGCCCCGGCGCGCACCATCCGCCTCAAGGCCGAGAAGTGTCTGGCGCGAATCCAACAGGGGCATACGGAGTGACTCCACAGATTGATTAGGGCAAAGGCGATATGATGAGCGCCTAAGAAGTGAGCATCCTTCCGGTCAAGACAGACCAGCAGAGCACGGAGCTTGTCTACCCAAGCAAAACTGCGCTCGCCGGTAAAGCGACGTCGGTAGACCTCCGCATTGAACAGGCGTTTTCGACCGCGTTTGGGTGCTTTGCGGTTACGCGGCTTGGAAGTGCGGTTTGAGATTGATGGTTACCGGCCAAGATGCCGGTCGAAGCCAAGATGAACCCCTTGCCATCCGTAATCGGCAAAATAATCGAAGTCTTGGCCTCCTTGCGCCCTTGATAGGCTACCGACTCGCCACCCTTCTTCGCCGGGGTGTGATTGCCGTCCAGGTTCCGTTGCGTTAGGTCTAAGTCCTCCCGCACTACGTCCAGGCTGTGCTGCCAGACCTTTTCCCAGCTGCCGTCGCGGCTCCACTTGCGAAAGTGGTAGTAGACTGCCTGCCAACGGATTTCTTTTTTGTGGGGTCGGCGGGGTCCGGCTCGATGGGTAAGCGTTCCCACTGGCAGCCGGTGTGCAGGCGGTACAGGATGTAGTTGAACACCTTGTAGAGCGGGATGGAACAGACATACTGAGTTTTGATGAAATAATTTCCGCCCAAAGACCCAATTTTCTCTCGCAAAAACGCCATTTTGAGCGGAAATTAATTTTTCAAACATCAGTAACCACGCTGGGCGGTACTCCGATATGGACGGATATGGTCTTCGAATTGCTTTTCGGTTACACGGGTCGGGATGGTGCTCATGGTGGTGAACTCCAGTAGAGTTTTTCACCTATCATGCAGCACTATCGCCTTTTTTGGAAAGTTTGAATCAGTTCTTAAGCTTTTGCCCGTTTGAGGAGGGGGAAAACCTTTTTTTAGTGGAGTCATTCGTGGACTTCTGCCGCACGCCATGCCCGCGCACTGTATGCATTTCAGGCCCCGTAATTTCCGAACCCAGGTTTGAGAGCACTGCGGCCTGCGCTGCCCACATGCGTGCCTGCTGCGCCTGCGTTTCATGGTCGTGGCCGAGCAGATGCAGTACACCGTGAACGACCAGCAGCTCTAGCTCCGCCTGGAGCGAGTGCCCGCTGGCCTTGGCCTGTGCCGCTGCGCGCGTCACCGAGATGGCCAGGTCGCCGAAGTAGCCCGGCTCCTCCGCCGGGAAGGAGAGCACATCGGTGGCGACGTCGTGGCCCATGAACTTGCGGTTGAGACGCCGCAGCGTCGCATCGCCTGTCAGGCGAATAGTAAGTGCGCCGGGCGTGGCTTGCTGGTGGGCGAGCGCTGCGTGCGCTGCCCGGCGTATTGCCTTTACTTTCACGCGCCGCGCCTGCCGCGCATCAGCCAGCACTTCAATCGTGTATCTCGCCTTCAATCACCAATCTCCCATCTCCAATCATCAGTCTTCATTCTTCAGTCATTAGTCATTAGTCATTGGTCATCAGTCATCAGTCATCAACCTCTTATCCCTTGCTTTCAACTCCGCCTCCGCCGGCGGCGGCTGTAGCTCAGGATACTGCAGGCGAGGATGAAATACGCCACGCAACGTGTTCACAAACGACTCACGGATGAGGGTGAGGTCGTTCAGCGTCAGGTCGGTCTCGTCGAGCTGGCCTTTAGCGAGCCGGTCATCAATGAGCGACTTCACGATGCGGTCAATGTCCTCTTCGGTCCGGGGCCGGTCGGAGCGGGCTTTGGCCTCGCAGCCATCGGCCAACATGAGCAGAGCGGTCTCGCGGGAACGCGGGCGCGGGCCGGGATAGCGGAAGCGGCTCTCGTCCACTCGGCTGGCGTCGCCGCCCGCCGCCTCCACTGCGCGCTTATACTGATAGGTTGCCAGCAGCGTGCCGTGGTGTTCGGCGATGAAGTCGCGGATGCGGGAGGGCAGCCGATAACGGCGTGCCAGTTCGAGGCCATCGGGCACGTGGCGGATGATGACGCGCGCGCTGTCCTCAGGGGAGAGCGTCTCGTGGATGTTGTTGTTGTAGTCGAGCTGGTTCTCGATGAAGTATTGCGGATGCAGCGCCTTGCCGGCGTCGTGGTACAACGCGCCGACGCGCACGAGCATGGCGTTGGCGCCGATGCGTTCCGCTGCCTGCTCGGCCAGGTTGGCGATTTGCAGGCTGTGCTGGTAGGTCCCCGGCGCGTTGCGCAGGATCAGGCGCAGCAGCGGGTGATCGGGGCGGGAAAGTTCCACCAATTGCAGGCTGGTGGTGATGTCGAACATGCCGCCGAGCGCGAAGAACGCCATCAGCGTCAGCGCTGCCGAGATGCCGCCGTTGATGAGGCTGGCAGCAATCAACTGAACGAGGCCCACCAGGTCGGTGGCAGGGTTATCTAGTCGGAAGACCAACAGGATGCCGACGCCGGCGATGGCGCTGGCCAGCCCAGACCAGAAAAACAGGTCCACGCGCTCGGCCCGGTTGAGCACAATGGCGGCCACGACGCCCATCAACGCCGTGTAGATGGCCAGCTCCAGGCTTGACCCGCCGATGTAACCGACCAGCGCGCCCAGCGCCACTGCGACCGTCATCGCCAGGTGTGGCCCGGCCAGCACGGTCACCAGCATCGCCAGCGCCGACGCCGGGTATGCGAACGGCAACAGGACGTTATTCGGCACCATCCACTGCGCCAACAGAAGAAAGCCGTTGAAGAACAGGCCGAGCAGCAGAACCAGCTTGGCGTTCCGCCCCACCTCCGGATAGAAGCGCTGAACGTAGACGACGAACAACAGGCTGGTGATGACGACGGCCAGCACGGCGCTGGTCGTTTGCTGCCAATCGAATTCGGGCTGAAGCAGGCCGACGGCGCGCAGCGCCTCTAAGTCCTCCGGGGTGACTACGCGACCGCGCGCGACGATGATCTGCCCGCGAATCAACTGTTTGACCACCGGCTCCACCGACTCGCGCGCAGCCTGACGGGCAGCTTCGGTGGCCGCAGCGTTATAGACGCTATTGGCGGTGATGAGCGGGCTGACGAGGGCGATGATAGCGCGGGCCTCTTCTTCCGTTCGGTCCACGCTGATGCGCACCGGCAGGGAACGGCGCAGGTCTTCCACCTGCTGGGCGCGCACCGGATTGAGCATGATTTGCTCGAGCAGGCTGAGCGCTTCCGCCTGAACCGCCGTCCACTGCTCCGGAGTGAAGCGCAGCAGCAGGTCGGCCACGTCGGCGTCCAGTGCCAGGTCGCGGATGGCGAGCAGGTCGGCACGTCGTTCCAGGGGCGTGGCCAGCGTGTCGGCGCGCACCGAGCTGATGAAATTCAGCGCGTTGCGCAGGGCAAGCACCTGATTGCGGGCGATCCGGCTATCAGGGGGGTCGTAGATGTCGGGGACGGCGGCAGCGGCGGCCCGGCGCGCTTCCTCGGTCAGGATTTCACTACGGTAACTGACGGTGCGCGGCGCCAGGATTTCCTGCGCAGCCGGCTCGCCAACGCGCACGGTAATTGCCCCCCAGGCGTTGAGAGGCAGAGAAATGATGGCGGCAGCTAGGGCAATGGCGCCGAAGGCCAGCAATCCGCTGAGCGCCCGTCGCCCGGTGTTGAGAGCGCGCACTTGATTGGCGATTTGAGATTTGAGATTTTGGATTTGGGATTGGTGAGCGATGTCAGCGATCTGCAATCTGCCATCTGAAATCCGCAATCCAAAATCAACTCAGGAGTTCGCGCACGATCTCGCTGACCAGCTTGCCGTCGGCGCGGCCTTTGGTGCGTGGGGCAAGTAGCTTCATCACTGCGCCTTGCTGCTTCACGTCGGTGGCGCCGACCTCGGCAATGGCCGCTTTCGCCAGGGACACCAGCTCCTCGCGCGAGAGGGGCTGCGGCAGGTAGGCCTCCATCACGGCCAGCTCGGCCTCGTACACAGCAACCAGGTCGGCGCGACCCGCTTTTTGTGCATCGGCGATGGACTCGCGGCGGGATTTGGCTTCCTTCTGGATGAGGGCCAGAACGTCGTCGTCAGCAAGGGTGGTCTGCCGGTCCACCTCGCTTTGCTTGATGGCGGCCTGCAGGGCGCGGATGGCATTTTTGCGCGTCTCGTCGCCGGCCTTCAGGGCCGCTTTGAGATCGGCGGTGATTTGTTCTTTGAGACTCATAGGCTATCCAAGTCTCCCCGCAGCGCGGCAGCCACATCCACGCTGAAGCCTTCCAGCAGCACTGAGGTCGCCCGCTCTCCTGGCCTAAACTCCCCATGCGTGATGTAGCGGTCGCCGGCCAGCGTGAGTACGAGGATGCGGTTCGATGTCGGGTCAAGGATCCAGTATTCGGGAATACCGGCGGCAGCATACTCACGCGGCTTGCGCTCAAGGTCTCGCTCGCGAGCGTCGGGCTGGTCGCTGACGACCTCCATCACCAGGTCGGCGCCCTCCCAGAACTTGTTGCTGCGACGCGAGGCATTCTCGGCACGCATGAAGACAACATCTGGTTCACGGAACTGGCCCGGGCGCAGGCGCACGCGCAGGCCAGAAGTCAGCACCAGGCCGAGCTTACGTGCTCGCACGAAAGCCGATAGCGCTTCGTAGAAATAGAGCAGCACAAGTTGATGGAGTTCGGTCGGCACCGGTAAGACCTCGATGTGGCCGTCGGTGAACTCCAGGCGGCGGTTCGCCCCCTGGTCAAAAGCCAGATAGTCTTCTTCCGTCCAGCTTCCCTGCGGCGGGAACAGGTAGGCGATGTCCCAGACCGGCTCAAGCTCGGCGTCTTCGGCAGGCGCTGGCAGGGATGAGGTTGCGTTGGTCATAGCAATCTTCCGGTCGCTACGGAGTATAGCACCTTGGCCTCAGCCCGGCGGCCAGGTCATCTGCCGCCCGCCCAGGAGGTGCACGTGCAGGTGCGGCACTGTCTGCCCGCCTTGGCCGCCCACGTTGATGACCAGCCGATAGCCGCCCTCGGCCAGCCCCTCCTGCTCGGCGACCCGCTTGGCCGTCAGCAGCAGCCGCCCTAGCAGCGCCTCGTCCTCCGGCCCGGCCTCTGCCAGGGAGGGCAGTGGCTTGACGGGGATGACGAGCACGTGCGTCGGGGCCTGCGGGTTGATGTCGCGGATGGCCACGATGTCCTCGTCCCTATGGACGAACTTGCCGGGGATTTGTCCGTTGATGATTCGGGTGAAGAGAGTTTCCTGAGACATATCTTTTGGATAGCCGATGGCTGATAGCAGTTATCAGTCATTAGTCATCAGTCATCCTTCATGGTTGGCGAACAACGACATTATCGAAGTGGATACGCACGCCACCCTCGTTGAACGTGCCGGCAATCAGGCCGACGTCGCCGTGGGTGAGCGTTTCGTCCTCGAACGAGCCGGCAGCCACGCCGTTGACGGTGAACGACAGGCGCTTTCCCTGACAGGTCGCCTCCAAACGGTTGAGCGCGCCATCGCCGGTTTTGATTGCCGCCAGCGCCTCGAAGTTCTTCGCCGGGTTCAGAAACGTTCGCTCGGTCTGGTTGACGACTTTGCCCACCGCGTAATAGCCGTCCGAGCTGATAAAGAAAAAGTAGAAGTTGTTGCGGTCGCCGCTGCGGGTGTGCCGGCAGAGCACGCCAAAGGCGTTATCCTGTGGCCCGCCGCTGGCCTGCGCTTCCACCGAGATTTGCATATCATTCAAATCAAGCCCCGCCAATCCGAAGGCATCGCGGTTGGGCGTTTCCACGGCAATCAGGTACCGGCCATTATCGTAGGCGGTGGTGATGTCTACGCCGGTGTACGTATCCCAGCCGCTCTGCGGGTTGGAGAAGTCATCTTCGAGGATGACTCCGTCGGCGCGCGGCGTGGGTCGCGCGGTGCAGGCCGCCAGCGCCCAGAAGGTTATTCCCAGCAAGCACAGCCGTAAGACCATGTTGGCATTCTATCATGCACACGGCGCTCTCCGGCGAGAAGCCTTCACGGTAACAATGCCAACGCCTGCAGCGCCAGCCGCCCTACCGGGCCTTGTGGGTCGAGGGCCAGCGCATGGCTCAGCGCGGCGCGCGCTTCGTCGGCTTTATTCTGAATCTGGTAGAGCCGGCCCAGGTGATAGTAGGCGCTGGGCAGGCTGGGGTCGAGGGCCAGAGCACGCTCCAGCTGCTTGCGCCCGTTGACGAAATCGCCGGTGACAATGAGCGCGTAGCCGTGCGCGTCGGCGGCCAGCGCGCTGTTCTCGTCCAGTCCGGCAGCCTGACGCGCAGCGGGCAGTCCCAGCTCGGCGACTTTGAACTCGTTGTCCACGTAGAAACGCGCCAGCAGCAGCCAGAACTTGGCGTCGTTTGGCGCCAACTCGACTGCGCGCGTGAAGGCGACCTCGGCGTTGACCAAATCACCCTGCGCCGCGTAAGCGCCGCCGATCTCGGCGGCGATGGCCGGGTTCTGCGGGTCGAGCCGCTGCGCAGTTTGCAGGTAGGGCAACGCTTTGGCCGATTCGCCCCGCCGGCGGTAATGCAGGCCGAAGAGGTAATGGATGAGCGGCGACTGCGGCGCGAGTTGCACGGCGCGTTCATAGCTGGCCTGCCCGTCCCGTCCTTGCGAGTCCTGTGCCAGCCCGAGGTAAGCATACGCATCGGCATAGGTCGGGTCGAGGGTCACTGCCTGGGCCAGCGCATGCTCGGCCAACGCCCACTCCTGCAACTGCACCAGCTCATAGCCGACACGGCCAAAGGTGTAAGCCGGAATTCCCTGCGCCTGCGCTTCCTGCAGGGCGCTACGCAGCTTGCGTGCGGCGGTGGCAAAGTCCGAGGGCACTTCGGCGGCGACTGTCAGCGGCGCGATGGCTTCGGCGGGCGCAGTGGCTGCCGTAATCAGCGCCAGACGATACAACACTGCCGGCTCGCGGCGACCTGCCTGCAAACGGCGGTTGAGCATCTCCGCCGCCCGTGTGAACTGGCCGTCGGCTTCGTAGGCCGATGCCAGCCGCGCCAGCAGTGCATCTTCGCTAGGGAGTTCGGCCAGCGCTTCTTCCCAATGCGCGATGGCGGCTGCGCGGTCGCCCTTGCCCAGGTAGGCGTCGCCGACTGCGACGCGCAGCCCCGGCGTCCAGCCGGAGAGCGCCGCCGCACTTTGCAGCCGCGCAATCGCCGAGTCGAAGCGTCCGGCGGAGATTTCGGCCAGGCCGGCGCGCTGGACGAGTTTCGCGTCGTAGGGCAGACGCCGGGCGGCTTCGGCAAGGGCATCCGCAGCGGCGGCGTAATCCTGCTGCGCGGTTGTGGCATCGGCGTGTCGCAGCAACTCGGCTATGCCTACGGGCGCAGCCTGCGGCCCGAGCAACGTCAGGGCCGTGAGCAGGGCGATGAGCCGCAGCCCGACGTTGGTTGTGGGACGAGGTCGCTCAGTCATTCAGGTTAAGCAAGGTCGAAACCCGTTTGAGCAACTCCTCGCGTTTGAACGGCTTGTTGAGATAGACGGCTACCGCTTGCAAGGAGCCGATGATACGATTTACCGGTTCCTTGTGCGCAGTCAGCACGATGACGGGCGTGTGCTTGATTCGGCGTGTTTCCTTGAACGCATCTAGCACCTCCCAACCGTATGCATCCGGTAGGTTAATGTCCAGGAAGATGAGGGCCGGCACTTCCCGCTCGATGAAGGCAATGGCTTCCGCCACCGACGGCGCGTTGATGACCTCGATGGGCAGATGCCTGAGCGCCAACTTGAGCAGGTGGAAGGCGTTCTCGTCGTCCTCGATGGCTAGCACGCGGTGGAGCTTCTTGGACACGCACTCTCTCCCGGACGAAGTTGTTGCATTACTGGAGTCTGGCAAATCCCGGCTCGGACACAAGATATGGCGGTCAGGCAAAGCAGCAAGCCGCCATATCTGGCACCAAAAGTTCCATTTGCCAAAGTCCAGTTGCATTATACCCGCCTCGGCCCGGCGCAATTCCCACCAAAATTGTAAAAATCGAATCGCCGCGATGCTATAATCTCCGTGCGGTTCCGCCCAAGAGCCGCATCCCCATCTGCAATTCCACTTCGGGAGGTTGCGTTGAACATCGTTGCGTGCGTTAAGCAAACGCCGGACTCGGCGGCGAAAATCACCGTGGAGAACGGCAAAGTGACCTGGGATGCAGCCCCGGTGCTGAATCCCTGGGACGAGTACACCGTCGAGGAAGCCATCCGGCTCAAGGAAAAGCACGGCGGCAAAGTGACCGCGCTGTGCCTCGGGCCGGAAACGGCTAAAGAAGCCTTGAAGACCTGCATTGCTATGGGCTGCGATGAAGCCATCCTGCTCTCCGACCCGGCCTTTGAAGGCTCGGACGCCCTGGCTACTGCGTATTTGCTGGCGCAGGCCATTCAGAAGATCGGCGCAGTGGATTTGGTGCTGTGCGGGAAGCAGGCGATTGACGGTGATACCGGCCTGGTGCCGATGGCCCTGGCCAGACTCCTAGACTGGTCACCCATCTCCTACACGATGCATCTGGAAGTTGACCCGGCATCCCGGACGCTCAAGGCCACCCGCCTGCTGGAGCAGGGCAAGCAGATGGTCACGGCAAAATTGCCTGCTGTGATCGGCACGGTCAAGGAAATCAACGAGCCGCGTTATCCGTCGTTCATGGGCATCCGCAAAGCGAGCAAGGCCAACATCCCCACCTGGGGCGCGGCGGACGTCGGCGCCGACCCTGCGAAGGCGGGCGTTGCCGGTTCGGCGACGAAATGGCCGGCCATCTACCCGCCGCCCGCGCGCGAGGGCGCCGTCGAAATCATCGAAGGCACACCCGAAGAGGCTGCGGCCAAACTGGTGGATAGGCTTATTGCGGATAAAGTGATTTGACGTGTTGCGCATCGCGTATTCCGTATTGCGTGAGACAGGAGAAGTAGCTACGCGATATGGAACACGGAAATACGCAATACTGACGAATCAAGCTGAGTATGACCAACAAAATCTGGGTCTTCATCGAACAGTTCAAGGGTGCGATTCAGCCGGCATCGCTGGAGGCCTTGGGCGCGGCACGGACTCTGGGCGACGGTGTGACGGCGCTGCTGCTGGGGCAGGGCGTCGGCGCTCTGGCGCAGGCCGTCATCGCGCATGGCGCCGACGAAGTGCTGGTGGCCGATGACGCTACGCTGGCCGACTTCCGCGCCGAGCCGTACGCTGCGCTGGTCGCCAAACTGGCGCAGGAGCACAAGCCGGATGTCCTGCTGGCGGCGGCTACAACCGCAGGCCGAGACCTCTCGGCGACGGTGGCCGTTGAGCTGAACACGGGCGTCATTGCGGATGTGATTGGACTCAAACTGGTCGATGGCAAAGTGCAGGCGGTAAAGCCGGTGTACGCCGGAAAGCTGCTCTCAGACGTGACGTTCGCCAAAGATGGACTGCAACTGGTGACGCTGCGCCCGCGCGCCTTCCCCAAGCCGGAGCCGGACCCAGCGCGCACTGGTGTTGTCACCAGCGTCGCCCCTGTGCTGGCCGAAGACGCCATTAGTGTGAAGGTGGTGGACTACGCTATCGAGCAGGGACAGGTGAGCCTGACCGACGCCAAGATCATCGTTAGCGGCGGGCGCGGCGTGGGCGGGCCGGAGGGCTTCGCACCGATCCGCGAGCTGGCGCAGACGCTCGGCGGGGCAGTGGGCGCAAGCCGCGCAGCAGTGGATGCAGGCTGGATCCCATATGCGCATCAGGTCGGCCAGACGGGCAAGACCGTTTCGCCCGATCTGTACATCGCCGTCGGTATCTCCGGTTCCATCCAGCATCAGGCTGGCATGCGCTCGAGCAAGACCATCGTCGCCATCAACAAAGACCCGGAGGCACCCATCTTCAAGCTGGCGCGCTACGGCATCGTCGGTGATCTGTTCAAGTATGTGCCTGCACTGACGGCGGAATTCAAGAAGCGGCTGGGGAAGTAGAAAGAGGAGAGATTAGAGATTGGAGAGTGGAGACAGGCCGGGCAGAGGCGCCTGGCCTGTTTGGTTTTCGGTGAATGCCCAACCTGGCGCGCGAGATCGTCATTGGCGCGGCGCACTGTCACGCACTGTGCGTCAGCTACGTGGGCGAGCTGGGCTGGGAGATTTACGTCCCCGTGGATATGGCCCTGCACGTTTGGGATCTGCTCTGGGCGGCGGGCCGACCGCTTGGCCAGATTGCGGCGGGCATGGGCGCGATGGACAGCCTGCGCATCGAGAAAGGCTATCGCCGCCTCGGCTTCGACCTGGACGGAAATTACAACCCGTTCGAGGCCGGCATGGAGCATGTGTTGCGCCTGAACAATGAGAATGCGTTGAAAGCGGTTCAGCCAACGGTGAGTTCGCTCCACCACCCAACGCCGCACCCGCTTACCGGCTTCTGCCGCCAGGGCTTTTGCTTCTTCGCCGCGCGCGCGAATGTGTGCGGTGAAGCCAAATTCGAGTAAGAGGTCTCGCACTTCCTGATAGTCGTAGCCTTTGTCCAAGCACACGCCTTGCAGTTTCTCTTCCGTCGGTGCGGGACGGGCAACCACGAGGCTTTCCAACGTCTCTCTCACCAGTTTCATGTCATGGCGGTTGGCTCCTTCCACCGCCAAGCCAATGGGCACGCCGTGCCCTTCGGTCAGCAGGCTGCGTTTCGCCCCCTTTTTCCCCTGTCGGTGGGGTTCTTGCCCGTCTTTTCACCACCCAGGGGGGCTTTGGTCATGGCGCCATCCATACTCAACCCATCCCAGTCAATCCCGCGTAACTCGTCGAAGCGTTCCACACCGGCTTGCCAGAACTTGAGAAAGACCCCGGCCTTCTCCCATTCCTGGAAACGGTCATAGGTGCATTCGTTTGCAAATATGGAAGAGCGTCAGGTTACGGATGTGGCCAAATCGTTGACGACAACATGGCTCTCCGTTGATAATATGTGGAATGTCATGAGAGTCGCTGTTCTGACACGATGAGTCGGCTTGCCATGAAATAAATGGCAATCCGTACGGGACTTGAGCGAGAGCACTTTTTGTCATTCATCGTGGCCGAAGATGTTTCGTGGAGGTGTTATACCTCGCAGGCTCTCTCGCTGGCTACTGGGCACGATCTTGGTGGCCTTGCTAGTTGGTGCACAGTGTTCCATGAGAGGAACAACGGTCCCTGCAAACAGGCCAACGGTGATCGTGACTTGGTTTCAGGCGCTGCTTCAGGGAGAACTCGTCAATCGTGGCGGCTGTGTTGGTGTTGCTAATAACAGCTACTTCACTGTCCTTGCATGGCCAGCGTATTTTCTGGTCGACTCAAATGCTACAGGAATCAGGATTGTTAAGTTGCCATACATGGATAACGAGGGAACTCGAGTCTGGATAGAAATAGAGGGCTGGGCCCAGGAAGAATGGCGGATTGATTTTGGCCAGACAGTCAAACTGGGAGGAGGGTTTGTAAAGTTCGATAGTCTTAACGAGGCGACTCGTCGTTCGATACCTGAGCACTGTAAAACAGACGAAATATGGCTGGTCTCGCCCGAGATCGAACTACCTACTTCCAGAAGATCGCCATAGTTGTGTGCTGCTTCGGTCTGTTTCTAATCTACCCGTGAGTGCACTGAAGAAAGGGTTTTCCCCCTCCTCGGTAGTGGTCTAATTGAATTTCTTCAAAAACATCACCGTCCGCTCCAGCTCCACCACCACCGTGCCGTCCGGCTTGCGGCCGATGTGCTTCAGCCGCACCAGGCCGGCCTCCGGGCGCGATTTCGACTCGCGCTTCTCCAGCACTTCGGTCTCGGCGTAGATCGTGTCGCCGTGGAAGGCAGGATTGGGATGCCGAATGTTGTCGTAGCCGAGGTTGGCGACGATGGTGCCCTCGGTCAGTTCGCCGACGCTGATCCCCACCACCAGCGCCGCGGTAAACAGACCGTGCACGATGCGCCGGCCGAACTCGGTCTTGGAGGCGAAGTCTTCGTTGATGTGCAGCGGTTGTGTGTTGAGCGTCAGCGCGCTGAAGAGCACGTTGTCCATCTCGGTCAGCGTGCGCCCCGTGGCGTGCCGAAACTTATCGCCGACGTTTAGGTCTTCGTAGTATTTGCCGGGCATAGCGCTTCAATTATCGCCGGGCTGAACGGGTCTCGCAAGGCCTGCCGCACGTTCATCGCGCGTCGCTGCTTCGCTGTCTGTAGTTGTCCGCAGATTACGCAGATTTTCGCAGATCAAAGTCTCTGGCAATCTGTAAAATCTGTGGACTCTTAGGTTTGCCGGCGGTCATCTCCAGAGCAATCACCACTTCGATACAATCGTCGTCGCTATCGTAAGTTGGCATACGTCCCGCACACGTACGGCCTGCGCCCCGGCGTCGTGTTCCCAGTGCGGCCACGCTTCGCCGTTGACGCGCACGCCGCGCGGCGCTCCGGCCCGGTGCAGCACCACGGTCACGCGCCTCGGCATAGCGCTCGCCGGGATGCGTCCCTCCGTTCGCTCAATCGTCACCCTCACTTGCTTTTCATCCCCCGTTGCCTTGAACGCCGTCGTCCAGAACTCGCCGCGCTGGTAGGCGCGCGTGCGGCCATCGTCGTCGTACAGCGTGAACGCGGCGGGGTAGGGCGGGTAGCAATGCAATTCGAGTTCGTCGAAGCGGTGATCGTCGGGGATGAACTGCATCGCCGGGCCGAGCGGCAGGATGCTCCCGCCGCGCACCAGCAGCGGCAGCCGCTCCAGCGGAGCGGGATAGTCCACCGTGCCGCCACCCGCGTAGCTTTGCGTCGTCCAGAAGTCATGCCAGAGGCCGCCGGGAAGTTGAATCGTGCGCCCGGTCACGCCGGCGACGAGGACCGGCGCGAGGAGCAGCGCCGGGCCGAGCATCACCTGATCGTCCGTGGCGTCGAAGCGTGCTTCTTCGAACTCGAGCCGCATCGGGCGCATAAGGGGTAGGCCGGTGCGGTGTGCCTCCCATGCCAGCGCGTAGTAGTACGGCAGCAGGCGGTAACGTAGCTCGGTGTAGGCGCGGAAGTTGGCCTCGATTTGCGGGCCGTGCGACCACGGGAAGCGCGTGTCGTCGAACTGCGGCGGGCGGATGAAATAGCGGGCGATGGGGTTGAGCAGCGCCCACTGCGAGTAACGGGCGTGCGTCTCCGGCGTCGTCTTGCCGTCCAGCCCGAACACGTCCGCTGTCCAGTGGGCGAAGCCGAGCAGGCTCAGGTTGAGGCCGGCACGCATCGTCCGATGAATATGCTCAAACGTCGGGTGCTGGTCGCCGAGGAAGAGGGCGGGGAAGCGCTGTGAGCCGGCCCAGGCCGAGCGCGCGTACACGAACGGGCGACGGTCGTCTAGCTCCGCCATCCCCTCGAACAGTGCGCGGCTGTAGAAAAAGCCGTATAGATTGTGATACTCGCGCCCGCTCAGCCCGAGATGGCTGCGCGCGTTCATTGGCAGATACTCGCCGTCGTCGTTCTTGAAGAACGCGACGCCCTCCTCGTAGCGTGGGCGCATCAGGTCGTTGAACCAGCGAGCGGCGGCGGGGTTGGTGAAGTCCACCATGCCGCCCGCACCGAACCACCAGAGCGCGTCGTCGTGCGCGAAGTAGCCTTTGGCCTTGCCCTCTTCGTACTCCGCCGTTGCACGCTCGTCGTCGGAGTATGTTCCAGGGCTGACGTTGTTCGCCAGCCGGTTGAGGACGAACTTCTGCGCGGGCCGGCGGCGGTTGTTCTGGAACGGTGTGAGGATGAGGCCGAGGCGGATGCCTAATGACCGGAGATCGGAGATTAGAGATTGGGGATTGGGGAAGAGGGAGCGGCGCCACCGGAAGTTGTGGAATCGTTCTTCCCAGTGATAGTCGAGGATGAGGGCGTCGAGCGGCAGATTGCGGCGGCGATGCTCGCGGGCGAAGGCCAGCACTTTGTCCTGCGCTTCCTGCGGGTAGCCGGTCACTATCAGCCCGAAGGCCCAGCGGGGCGGGAGCGGCGGGCGGCCCGTCAGTTGGGTGTAGGTCTGCACCAGTTCGCGCAGCGAGGGGCTGTACATCACGATGTAGTCGGCGTTGGGGCCGGCAGCGTCCACACTCAACGTCCCGCGCTCTGGGTCAATCGTCCAGCGACTGGGATGGCTGTTGAGCAGAAAAATGCCGTAGCCGCGCGAGCTGTAGAAGACGGGGATGGCCGAGTAGGTCTCGCGGTGCTGCAGCAATGCGATGGCATCGCGGATTTTGAGCTTGATCTGGCCGCGCTCACGGCGGAAGGCGTTGAACCACTCGCCCCAGCCGTAGAAGCCCTCGCCGGGCGTGATGCGCCACGTCAGGCTCACCGCCTCGGGCGAGCGGTCGTTCTCTAGGCGTATCTGGAAGGCGGGGATATCGGCGGCCACGCCCCGTGGCAACTGGCGGGCCTCCCTGCCAAAGCGCGGCGGTTGAGCTTCCTCCAGAGTAAAGCGCGAGTCTGGAGAGCTAATGCGAACATTGAGGGCGTCAACATCTACCCTGAGCAATCGGTCTTCGGCTTTCACCTCCGGCGTGGGCAGGAGCACGTGGCTGAGCCAGGGGCGATCCGGTGGCAGGGGCTGACCGGGCGGCGCATGGGTGACGCGCACGGCATTGGGCAGCAGAAAGCG
>JANWXR010000270.1 GCA_025057205.1 Anaerolineales bacterium
TGCCGGAGCGGCACTCGTCCTCCGGGTCCATCCGGTCGCCGCAATCGCAAGGCCGGCCATCGCGGCAATCTGGACAGCAGTATTCGCGCTGATCCGGAGCGAGCACCGGCGCCCAAGTGATCTCCGCGCCACAGCCGTCGCACCAGATCACGTCTCGAAAGTGTGTCATGGCCATAACTCCTCCGGCAGCCTCTCGCGGGCTGTAAACTATCAGCCGTTATTGTTGGTGTGCGCACCCGCCGGCATCAACAGGATATGCCTTTTCCGGCTCTAAAGCAATGGCCTGATTCTTCCTGCCGCCCAAATGCTTTCCTGAGCGCGCGAAATTGCGAGAGTTCTACTCGGATAATTGCGAGCGGCTGCTTCATGGCGCGGCCTTCCGCCATAACCGGAGAAGTCCGTGAAAGACACCAAATTACACGAAGGGCGCGCAAGTTCCTCTGTGTGACTTCGTGTTCCTTCGTGTGACTTCGTGGACTCAGAATCCTCGTGGCCGCACGGGGTCACGCCCCCTGGCGCACGAGGTAAATGCCCGCCACCACGACGCTGATCGCAATCACCACCCAGCGTAAGGTCTGCGGGCTGATCCGTCCGGCCAGCCCACCGCCCAACGCACCGCCCAGCAGCGCGCCCAGCGCCATCACTAGCGCCGCCGGCCAGACAACCTGGCCGGAGAACAGGAAGAACACCGCGGCGGCGACGTTGACGCTGAACGCCACCGCCTGCTTGACAGCGTTCAGCCGCGTCAGCGTGTCGTCCACCATGAGGCCGAGCGCGGCCAGGACGATGACGCTGAGACCGGCGCCGAAGTAGCCGCCATACACGGCCGCCAGCCCGACCGGCAACGCCGCTCCCGCTTCCGCCGTTGGCCTGATGCCGGCCCGTTCCGAGCGCCGCTTGAGCCAGGCCCGCACCGGCTCCTGAAGCGCCAGCAGGCTGGCGGCCAGCAGGATGAGATACGGCACCAGCGCCTGAAATACCCGCTCGCCGGTTCCCAGCAGCAGCGCCCCGCCGGCGATCCCGCCCAGCGCACTCACCGGCAACAGCAATCGCAGCCGGCGGCCCTGTCCACGCAGGTCGTTCGCTTGGGCCAGCGTTGCGCCAAAGTAGCCGGGACAGAGCGCGACCGTGTTGGTGACGTTGGCCGCCACCGGCGGGACGCCCACCGCCAGCAGCGCCGGGAACGAGATGAGCGTGCCGCCGCCGGCAAGCGCGTTCACCGCGCCGGCTGCCACCGCCGCCAGCCCTACTAGCAGCAGAGCCAGAGCGTCCATCAGGCCGGCGCCCGCCCGGCAGCGCGCTCCACCCGGCAGAGTTTGTCCGCAGTGAGATTGAAAGCTCTCATCTGAGAGTGTCGCGCATTGCGTATTATGAGTGAGTCCACTGAAAAAACTACTTTTCAGGCGCAAACGCCACCATATATGGCGTCGAGATTACAACCAAAGCGGCATATGTGGCGGCCAAGCGTTTCAATCATGACCTTTTTTCAGTGCACTCATGAGTGTGCACGCAAAACATGTCAGCCGCACCCTGAGCGGACGCTGAGCGAAGCGAAGCGGCAGTCGAAGGGGCGGCACG
>JANWXR010000271.1 GCA_025057205.1 Anaerolineales bacterium
CTAAAACACTTATGGCAACTGCGTAAGTCCTACTCATTTTAGAATGAGAAACTTATCAAGGAGTATCGTGTGAGCCTATTCAGAGCGCCAAAACCTATTTCAATAGTTCTCGCCATCATCGCTATTGTGCTAATGACGGCGAGCGTCACAGCCATCCAACTGTTGAAGCCCACCGGTCGCGAGGCGCTTCAGGTAGTGCTCAATGTAGCGATGGCCGTAGGCTTTTCCTCTTTTGCCATAACTCGGAAAAAGCTGATACACTGCCTGGCAGTGATCGGCGCATATATCGGTGTGGTCATGACGGCCATCGCCTTGAACTGGCTGGGTGCACAGTCACTAAACCTGGCGAGCACTTTTGCCACGCTGACCGTTGCGTTGGCCGTCGCTCGCACACTCAACAAACAGTCTCGTTTGGAGTAAGGCAGACTTCCTTATGGCTTTGTTGAGTTGGGGGAGCTGATCCGAATGTTGATGTCTTTACATCCTGTGCCATAGTCCGGCCTGACTTGCAAGCCTCCTCTACGCTCGTGTGCACGCAAAACATGTCAGCCGCACCCTGAGCGGACGCTGAGCGAAGTCGAAGCGGCAGTCGAAGGGGCGGCACGTTCCCTGACAACCTTTGCGTGCACACCTACGCTCTACTTCATCCTATCGCTGCTGGTCATCGCGTTCGGCGTCTGGTGCTTCTGGAGAGGCACCAGGCAAAAGGACAACCGCGAGTTGGCCGGGGCCCTCTTTCCACTTGCGCTGGGCATTTTGGGGTTGCTGCGAAGATTTGACCTCCTGGATAGCGATTGGCTTTTTCTATCCACGCTCATCGCTGTCGGTCTTAGCTGGCTGATTGAGCGATTGCTGTCCATGAAATCCTCCTGACCTTCAGCTCTGCACTTTGCGGTATGCCCGTGATTATTCTCTTGCTGAGTCTTATCGCGGGCGTTCATCGGAGGAGGGCAGCGCATCAAGGAGCCGGACCGCGGATACGAAGTGCGGTTTCCTGGTGACACGAATGAGCACGAATGAGTACGAATGAACACGAATGAACAGGAAGTATTCGTGAAAATTCGCGTCCCTTCGTGTCTATTCGTGGCCGAGAACACGAATGAGCACGAATCAACGCGAAGCATTCGTGTCCATTCGTGTCTATTCGTGGTTGAAAGTTGAAACAAGTACAAACCCGCCTTCAACGGGCGCGCACGCTCCTGGGGTAGCCCGGCCCATGTAACCGCACCGTCTCCGGCCGGTCTGTCCAAATGCCCGGGATCTTCGTCCCGCAGTCCGGGCAGGCGCCCTGCGCCGTCAGGCGATAGCTCAAAATGACATAGCCGTAGCGCTCGATCAACTTCACCCGGCAGTTCGGGCAGAAGGTGTGCTCGTAATCGCCCACCCGCCCCGGCAGGTTGCCTGCGTACACGTAGCGCAGGCCGGCCTCCTGCCCGATCTCCGCCGCACGGAGCAGGGTGCGCGCCGGCGTGTGCTCCGGATCCGTCATCTTGTAAT
>JANWXR010000272.1 GCA_025057205.1 Anaerolineales bacterium
CTGACCTGCCGGTTTTTTGACCTCGACCCCCGCCCCGCGGGGCGGCGCCCCGCGGGGGGGGGCGGGCGCGTCTGGCCGGGGTGTTGGTTGTGGGGGGTGTGTGCCCCCCCCCCCCCCCCCCCCCGCGCCGGGGGTGAGGCTGGGGGATTGAAGCGGCCTCAAAAGGCCGTGGGCGAGAAGCCGGGCGCGTTGAGCACTTCCATCACATCATCGGCCACGCCGAGCATAAACAGACCCTGGCGCTCGCCGTAGCGCACAACCGCTTCATCCACGTAGAACGAAGCCAGCACGCCGACGATGCGCTTGTCGGCGTAGTACGGGAAGAACTGACGCGCTTCGCGGAGCGCGGCTACGAACAGGTCTACATCCTTGGCGTTCAGGCTGGTCTTGGTCTCGTTGATTACCAGGTAGCCGTCGCAGACGGCCACCACGTCGAATTCGCGGGTGCGGCCCGGCTCTGCGGCATGCTGGGCCTTGACGCGCACGCCGAGGAACGCCAGCGGTGCTTCCGGCGGCAGGCCGGCCAGTTCGCGCGCCAGCCGGGGCAGGCTGGGCGCTACCAGGTCTTCTGCCAGTGTGCCCATCTTGTTTGCCAGCTCGCCCCACTTCTTGTTCAGGTCCTTGATCTCCTGCCGCATCTCCTGCTTGAACTCTTGCATCTCCTGCTTGAACTCTTGCATCTCCTGCTTGAAGTCGCGCAGCTCTTGGCGGAATGCGCGGCCCTCTTGCGTCAGCAAGGCCAGCTGGCGCTGGGTCTCTTCCTGAGCGCGGGCGATTGCCGCCATCAGTTCTTCCAGATAAGCAACGCGGTTTTCCAGCACAGCGTCGGCCATTGCACACCTCGGCAGGGGTCATACAGTGATTATAGCGTAGGCCGCCCGCTAACGTCGCCGGGCCGGTGCGTGCGATGTGCACGCAAAACATGTCAGTCGCACCCTGAGCGGACGCTGAGCGAAGCCGAAGCGGCAGTCGAAGGGGCGGCACGTTCCCTGACAACCTTTGCGTGCACACGGTTATGCTATCCTCCCCACGCCGATTACTGAAGGCCACACGGCGGAATGTCATCCAATCTATCGGACGTGCAGCTCATCGAGCGGTGTCGCGCCGGTGAGGCCGGCGCAGCCGAAGCGCTGGTGCGTGCGCACCAGGCGGAAGTGTTCCGGCTGGCGCTCTCGATTTTGGATGACGCTGCCGAAGCGGAGGAAGCCGCACAGGATGCGCTGGTCGCCGCCCTCAACGCGCTGGATACGTATCGCGGCGAGGCGGCCTTCAGCACGTGGTTGTATCGCATCACCGTCAACGAATGCCGGGGTCGATTGCGCAAGCGCCGTGCGCGGGAGCGGCTGACCGGCGTGCTGCAGGCGTTGTTCCTCGTGCAGCGCGAACCCGAACCATGCCCGGAGGAGGCCGCCGCCCGCAACGAGCGCGACGCAGCATTGTGGCAGGCCATCAACGCTCTGGATGAG
>JANWXR010000273.1 GCA_025057205.1 Anaerolineales bacterium
ATGTAGTCAAGTGCGTCGCATTTGGCAGGGTTCATACCCGCTAGTCTAAAACACTTATGGCAACTGCGTAAGTCCTAACTGGATTGACGAATACCACTGGGCCAGACACGGCTATGAGCGTGCCGCAAGGCTGTACCGCGAGCTGGGCACCCGGCTCGGCGAAGCCAACTGCATCCGGGCGCTCGGCGATGTCCACGTGCAACTGGCCGAATACGCCGCGGCCCGGACGAAGTACGAGCAGGCCTTGCCCCTCTACCGCGAGCTGGGCACCCGGCTGGGCGAAGCCCACTGCATCCGGGCGCTCGGCGATGTCCACCGCGTGCTGGCCGAATACGCCTCCGCCCGCGACCGCTACGAGCAGGCCCTTGCCCTCTACCGCGAGCTGGGCACCCGGCTGGACGAAGCCAACGTGTATTGGGAGCTGGGGCGGATGGAATTTCGGTTGGGCACCATCGTGGAGGGTTACGAAACCGTCCGGCGCGCCGCCCAGCTGTACACGGCCATCGGCATCCCCTTCGCCGCCACGGCGCAGGCCTGGCTTGCAGAACACCGCGCCCGGTACCTTGCCGAGAAGGCCGAACAGGAACAGCGCACGCAGGCGCAGGCCATTCAGCCCTATCGGGAGCTTATCGAGTGGGTGGTGGAAGGAAGCCGGAACAACCCGGACGCGCGCCAACTGGCCCAGGCCAAAATCGAAGCCCTGAGGCGCGAAGGCCACACTGCCGAACTGGCCGAGTCGCTCGACCGCATTCTGAACAAAGGCATGCGGGTTGAGAAACGCCTGGTGCAATTCTTAGAAAACAGCGAGCACGTCGCCGTTGTACGCGAAATCCTGCGCCGCCTCGGCATGTAACCACCCCCCAACGCCCAATCTCCAATCTCCAGTCTCCAGTCTTCAGTCTTCAGTCTTCAGCCTCCAGTCCCCACTCTCTACTTTCTACTTTCTACTCACCCCTCCCCTCTCATAAAAACACAACAGCGTACTCCCGTACCTGCGCTCATCCACCAGCGTGAAGTGCTCCAGCGTCTGCGGCTCATACTCTCTGGGATGAATCTGCGCCACCACCAGGCCATCCGGGTTCACCCAGGCCGGGCGCGCATCGAGCGCATGCAGGGTCTTGCTCCACAGGCCCTGATACTGCGGCGGCGCGATATGCACGTAGTCGAAGCCGGTGCGCGGCGTGTTGCGCAGGTAGATGAACACGTCGGCGCGGACGACGCGCCCGCGCGCGGCCAGCTGCGTGTGGTTTAGGTTGTCCTGGATGATGCCGGCCGCCAGCCGGTTGCTCTCCACGAACTCGGCGTAGGCCGCGCCCCGGCTGAGAGCCTCGATCCCCACGGGGCGTCCATGTCACCGCCTT
>JANWXR010000274.1:0-752 GCA_025057205.1 Anaerolineales bacterium
AGCAGCGGCAATGTAGCCTTGAGCGTGGCGCTGGAGCCCGCAAACGGCTACCCGGTCAGCCGATGGCAAGCGGGCGATGAGTGGCGCGGCCAGCACCGTGTGGTGCTCCCGGCGGCGCTGCCCGGCGGCGACTACCGCTGGTTCGTCTCGCTTGCGGGCGAGGCGGGAGAACAGGCGCTGGGCGCGGTGCGGGTCCGCGCGCCGGAGCGTGTCTTTGAGCCACCTGCCTTTGAGCAGGCAAGCGGCGCGCGGTTTGCCGGCGTAGGTGAGCTGGCCGGCTATTCGCTTCAGCGACAAGGAGAAACGCTGCGCGTGCAACTCGTGTGGCATGCGACGGCGACCCCGGCGCAAAGTTATCAGGTCTTTGTCCATCTCGGCGACGAGACGCGCGTGCTGGCGCAGAGCGTGGCGATACCTGCCGGCGGCGCGCGGCCTACCACCGGCTGGCTGGCCGGCGAGTACGTGGTGGACACACACACCCTGCCCGGTGGCGAGTGGCCTGCGGATGTAGCGGTGTACGTCGGGATGTTCGACCCGCTGTCCGGAACACGCGTAGCGGTAAGCGGCACGGGGGCGGGCACGGATCAGCGCGTGCGGCTAAGATTCAGGCGATGATGGTTATGAATAAGGCTATAGCGTCAGCCGGTGATGTGCCTCGACCGCTTCCGAGACGGTCACGAAGATTTTCAAAACTGTGTCAAGCAAGGTTAGCTTCAGAGAAGAGCGCGACAGAGGGGCCACATTCGACAGCT
>JANWXR010000274.1:762-1358 GCA_025057205.1 Anaerolineales bacterium
CGGAGAGGCCGGACGAATCAATGAAAGCCACCTGACTCATCTCTACGGTGATGTATCGTGTGCCGGCGGCTACCTGATCTTGAAACAAGCGCTTGAGGGTGTTGCAGGTTTCCGCGTCCAGGCGGCCTTCCACATGTAGCACCAGCTGACCGGGTTCAACGGGGTGGATCGAAATCTTCATATTTTATGAGTCCGCTGCAAATAAAGATGTTTCACCGCTGAGCACGCGGAGAAAATAACTATAAAGAACTCTGCGGCCTCCGCGTTCTCCGCGGAGCGTTTTTTCAGTGCACTCAGTGTGCACGCAAAGAGGTTGTCAGGGAACATGCCACCCCTTCGTCCTTCGGCAGGCTTTGCTAAGCGAAGCCAAGCTCAGGTTGTCCTGCGCGGCAGGCATCTTGAGCGGACGCCGAGCGAAGCCGAAGCGGCAATCGAATAACGCCCGCCGCTTCCCTGAGCGCGCTCTATGAGCGAAGCCGAAGGGTCAGGCTGACATGTTTTGCGTGCACACATACACTCAGGTAGGCAACCGGGAACAATCGGCCCGGATTATACTTGTCGCCTCCGATGTGTTAGGGCAACTTGCGCTCCAGACG
>JANWXR010000275.1 GCA_025057205.1 Anaerolineales bacterium
CAAATAAGCGTCTCATGGGCATTTGTAAAACGCACACCCCGAAAATTAGGCATTGGATTCGTTTTTATCCAGATTACATCATTGAGAATCCAAAATCCCAAATCTTGCATGATCGCCCCTACCCGGAAAATGTTGTGATAAGTGCCAATGACCCAAATTGTGCCAGTAGGCTTTAGAACACGTTTGCAAGCGGTAAGCCATTGCTTAGTAAATTCATCATACGCTTGCATAGACTCGAATTTGTCCCACTGGTCATCTACGGCATCTACTTTGGTCATATTGGGGCGGTGTAATTCATTTTGCAGCTGTAAATTATAGGGTGGGTCTGCAAAGATTAAGTCAATAGACTTCTCCGGCAAAGCATTAAGATTTTCTATACAATCGCCTTCGATAATCTGATTCAAAGGTGGTGTCATGCTTTATCGTCTCCAACCTGCTCAGTTTAGAACTGGAGTCTGGCAAATCCCGGCTCGGATACAAGATATGGCGGTCAGGCAAAGCAGCAAGCCGCCATATCTGGCACCAAAAGTTCCATTTGCCAAAGTCCAGTTTAGAAGTTACGCAGCTGAACTCGTTTCGCCGTATATGTGGCGGTCATGCCCGCAGAGAATCCGCTGCCAACTGCGTAAGTCCTATCAGTTATGATAAGGCAATTTCATTTCCAAAGCGCAATTGTCCAACCTCCAATCGAAGCGCGATTGTACTACGGGGGCGCTATTCGAGCGAAGAGTCGTCGCCGCCGATGATGGTGAACTTGCGCCGCTCGCGCGCCGGAGGGGGCGGTGGGAAGTAGGAGTACGGATCGGCGATAGCCGAGGGCGTGGCGGGCGGCGGCTGGACGATGACGACGCGCGGCGACTCGTCGCCGGCGGCGCGTTCGCGCGGCGCGGTGCGTGCCGAGGCCGCAGCGACAGACCGTGTAGCGAACCAGACGATGATGAGCGAAGTGGGGATGGAGGCCGCGACGCCCGCCATCACGCCGACGATGACGGCCAGCACCTGCTCCGTGAGGCGTGTGCCGATGAAGATGGCCAGTGTGATGCTGCAGGCCAACGCGACGATGAAGACGGCAAAGCGCAGCCAGGTCATGTTCGGGTCAGCGGCGGCTAGATGCAGATGCCGGTGTGCTACGAGCACACGCTCAGTCTAGTGCCTTGTTAGGCAAGATATTGTAATTTGGGCAGGTTTGCCATTGGTCGGTTCATGTGCAATCGTAATGAGTTTTGATGGCGAAATGCTCGGTGTTGCGAAATATCAAAATCTAACCTAATGCGGTGGCGCAACGCAATCACATCGGCTTTGCGTGTGCACGCAAAACATGTCAGCCGCACCCTGACCCTTCGGCTTCG
>JANWXR010000276.1:0-596 GCA_025057205.1 Anaerolineales bacterium
GTCGTGCCAGGCCGCGTACTGTGCGCGCCAGTCGGCCAGCAAATCTCCTGACCGCCCGATGTTGTAGGCCGCCAGCACGGTCGCGCCCACGTCGAACGTCACGCCTAGGTCGGCGGGCCGGACGGTGCGCCTGATCGAGCCATCGGCCAGGATGAAGGCGTCGTTTTGTGGATAGGTGAAGGCGGCGGTCAGAGCCAGCGCAGCTTCTTCAGGCCGGAGTCCGGAGAGGTCTATGCCCCAGGCCTGCACGCCGGGATAGATGCGCCCGCGATACGCGAGGTCGAACAGCGCGGCGGCGGCGACGCCCAACGAGACGAACACCGTGCCGACGACGACAACGGAGGCAATCAGGCGTGCGATAAACAGATTGAGTGAAGCAGTGCGCAACATAGGTCTCTCGGCAGGATTATACAAGGCTCTTTAGAAACGTTGCGCTGCCCCCACGCTTAGGTAGTGACGTGAGTTCGGGATAACGCTTTCAACCGCGGAGCGCGCCGAGAACGCAGAGTGGTACACGGATAGCACGAATGAACATGGATAGCGCAGACTCTTCCCGCAAGAGTCCATGCCTGTTCGGCGCATCGGTGCGCGCCTTT
>JANWXR010000276.1:606-1320 GCA_025057205.1 Anaerolineales bacterium
TCTTCGCGGTAAATCAAAGCGGCGGGACTTATCCCGTTATCCCGAACTGACATTTGTGGGTATCTTGGCGCGCCTGGGTGAACGCACCGATTTGCGTACCCTTTATTTTGAGGTTTGCCGGTAGCAATTCAGGAGAGTGCCCACTAGGACGGCGATTATAACGAAATTATAGCCGATAACGACAATTCCGAGCTTATGGATAAGTCGCTGTTTTCTGTGGATAAATCGTTGTTGTTGTGGAGAATTTTGTGGAACTTTTTTCCTAATCTCTGGAAAACGCTGTGCCGATTCGGGCCGGCGCACGAATCATTACATTAGCCGGAGCAACTTAGTTGCAGCCGAGCTGCTCCATAAACATTAAGCGCTATTGAAGGTTCAACTTTGCACCTTCACTACACCGAAACGATTTGCCTTGACGAGGTTTTGCTATCTGCAAAAGGATCGTTCTTTCCTCGCCTATGACTCAAACCCTATATTTTGGGTTGGGTCGAGGTCGTAGGGATATTTGTGGCGGGGCTTGACTCACATACCATTTTTTATCTCACATCAGACGAGGCTCAAGAGCTTGCCTTAAAGAATCAGATTCTTTTACACTCACGTCTCGAGCGCGTATTGAATCTGCATAACCGTTTTGCTAGAATGCCTGCGTCTTAGAAGCGTAACGGCGTTTTTTACATCCCGAAGCGCGCACCGTCACCTTTCCTCTGACGGTGC
>JANWXR010000277.1 GCA_025057205.1 Anaerolineales bacterium
TGCAGGCGCTCCTCAACGACCTGAGGGGCAAATCGCTGGAGGAGCAGGCCGCCTTTATGCAGGGGCTGGCCGCGCAGGCGCGCCGCGCCCAAATCGAGCAGTGGGCGGAGAAGGCGGATGAGATGGCGCGCGCCGTCGGGCGCGGGGCTGCCCCGCGCGCGGACGTCCTCGCCGGCGTGGAGCAAATGGCCGCACAGGCCGCGGACGGTGAAGACGAAGGCTCGCCGTGGCTGGAGCTGGCCGCCTACCTGCGCGCGGTGGCGGCGCTGCTCAAAGGCGAGGCCGCGCCGCCCGTGCCCGCCGCCTACGCTGCGCGCCTTTCTGCGTTACAATCCGCGCTGAACCCTTCCAACCCGAACCCTTAGGTTAGCGTCTTCAAGGCCGTGTGCACGCAAAACAGGTCAGCCGCACCCTGAGCGCGCTCTATGAGCGGAGTCGAAGGGGCAGCACCTTCCCTGACCACCCTTGCGTGCACGTTCAAGACGCGGAGGGTTCACGAAACGACGATGGAGAGGACCCTGCATGGCCGAAACCCTGCCGAAGGTCAAGTGCTCGTTCTGCGGCAACGAACTGGTGGTGGACCCGGCGAAGCTGGGCGCGGCAATGTACATCGTTTACAGGTCGGCCACCGTGCGTGAGGAGACCTACACCGTCCACTGCGAGCGCTGCGGCAAGAACATCGTCGTCACCCTCAAAGTCACGGAGGACTGAGATGCCCCGGTACGAAGTCGTTGCCGTGCGCCCGGAGACGCCGGAGGAGGCCCGGCTGCGCCAGTGGTGGGCGGAACAGGCCGTGACTGCGCCGGACAATCTGGAGGCGGCGGCGCGGCAAATCATCGGCCTGGTCAGCGGCCTGCTGGGCGTGCTGTTCGGCGTGCTAACGCTGGCGGCGGAGCCGTTGCCCGTCTATCTGCAGCGCGACGACGTCAAGTTTGCGGGGGTTGCGGCGATTGTGCTGCTGCTGTTGGCGTTGCTGGCCGGGCTGGCCGTCGTCTTCCCGCAATCTGTGGCCGTCCCTCGCGCGCGCCCGGATGAGCAGGCGGCGCAGTTTGCCGCGCTGCTGGGGCGCAAGTCCGGCGCGCTGGGCCTGGCTGCGGTCTGTTTCGGCCTCGGCGTCGTCGCCCTCGGCGCAGCCCTCATCATCGCCCTCCTCTCCCTTTAGCTACTCTATACTTTCTACTTTCTACTCTCTACTCCCTCCTCTCCCCACCATGTGGCTCACTCGTCTCTCCGCCTTTTTCGCTCGCTACCGGGGCCTGCCCATCCTTATCGGCATCCTGCTCGTGGTGCTCAACTTCATCGTTCGCCAG
>JANWXR010000278.1:0-749 GCA_025057205.1 Anaerolineales bacterium
CAGCACGCCCTTTGCTTTCTCGACCAGCTTGCGAGTCTCCAGCGTCTCTTCCAGTTCGATGATGCGCTGCGCGGCGAGCTGCGCGTCGTTGAAGCGCGCTACCGCCAGCTGGATCGCCGCGTTCAGGTCACGCTCGTCCACCGGCTTGATCAAGTAGCTCTGGATAGGCAACTCGGTCGCCTTGCGAATCAGGTCTTGGTCGGCGTAAGCAGTCAGTAATATGACCGGCATCGGGTGCTTGCGGGCGATGACGCGGGCTACCTCTAGCCCATCGGTCAACGGCATGCGGATGTCCAGCAGGGCGAGGTCGGGCCGGGCGGTGCGCACCAGCTCCAGCGCCTCGCGCCCGTTGGCGGCCAGCAGAGCTTCATGGCCCAGGGCGGCCAGCATCGTCTTCAGGCCGAGCCGGATGAGAGCCTCATCGTCGGCAACCAGGATGCGAAGTTTTTTCATCATAGGCTCTACTGAAAAAAGCCCATCTGAACTGCAAAGGCTCCAAAACGGGGGTGAAGTCTTTGCGCTCTCTGCGTCTTCGCGGTGAGAGACCTTATCAGAACCTGCAGGTCGTCCACTTAGTCGAAGGACTCCAACGGGATATGTGGCAGGCGCACCACAACCTGCGTGCCCTGTGGCTCGCGGCGCAGGAACTCAAGCCGTCCGTGTAGGTCGTCGCGCACGAGAGCCTCGACAATCTCCAGCCCCAGGCTGGACGCCGGCGCGTCCGGCAGGCCCACACCGTCATCGCTCAC
>JANWXR010000278.1:759-1287 GCA_025057205.1 Anaerolineales bacterium
ATCAGGGAAAGCGTGCTCTAAAGCATTCTGCAACAGTTCATTGATGACCAGCGCCAGCGAAGTCGCAGCGCGCGACGGCAGCACGATGGCCTCGCCCTCGACCTGAATCTGCACCTTCAGGTCGGGCCGAAGCAGATGCTGGGTCGTCAGCCGGGCGAGGCGCTTCACCACCTCGGTCACGTCCACCAGCCGATAGCCCTTCTGCGCCAACACTTCGTGCACCGCGGCAATGCTCTGAATGCGCTGCACGGCCATATGCAGCACATCCTGCGCCGAGAGGCCCGCGCTCTGACTGGCTTGCATCCGCAGCAACATGGCCACGGTCTGGAGGTTGTTGCGCACGCGGTGATGCATCTCACGCACCACGGCAGCGTTGGTAGCAAGCTGGGCGTTCTCGATGGCCAGAGCGGTCTGGTTGGCGAGGGTGGAGAAGAGCTTGATCTCAGCTTCGCTGAAGGTGTGTGGCTCGGCAGTGTAACAATTGAACACACCGATGACGCGCTCACGCACGATGAGGGGCACCGAGAG
>JANWXR010000279.1 GCA_025057205.1 Anaerolineales bacterium
CGTGCCGCCCCTTCGACTGCCGCTTCGCTTCGCTCAGCGTCCGCTCAGGGTGCGGCTGACATGTTTTGCGTGCACACACTGCCAGATCGGCAAAGAGTGAGAAGTCGCTTTTGTTAAGAGTGACCAAGGTAAGGCCATTGGTTGCCGCTATGGCTGCAATCTGGCCATCCGCGAAAGGGGGCGGTTTGCCGATGGCCGTCAAGCGAGCACGTTCCCTGGCGTGCCATTGAGCTGCCCGTTCGTCATAGGCCAGCACCTGCATAGAGGGGGCGACAACAAGCTGCAAATAGCGCTCAAGTTCGTCACGCTTGGCCGACGCGGCCAGTCGGTAGCAACCAAACTAGAGTTCGTGCCACACGACCGAAGCGATGGCCAGCTCTTCGCGATGCCGCTTCAATCTTGCCAGCACTCGCGGATTGGGTTGGGGCGTAAAGGCTCCGAGACGATGCTAGTATCTAACTGGACTTTGGCAAATGGAACTTTTGGTGCCAGATATGGCAGCTTACTGCTTTGCCCGACCGCCATATCTTGTGTCCGAGCCGGGATTTGCCAGACTCCAGTATCTAACAAGAAGCGGGGCGTTACCACCTGACCTCTCGGCCCACAGTGCGATCACGCACATCCTGAAAAACTTCCTCCGGCTCGATACCGGAAGCCGGCGTTGTGCGGCGAAATTCCTGATATGACCGCCAGAAGTCGACGCGTTGCAGCATCAGTCGCTGGTAGTCCTGAAGGGACAACAACACTGCCACAGGCTCACCTCGGCGCGTAAGTTCGATAGGGCCTTTTTTGTTCAAGTCGTGGACCAGCGCCGCCAAGTTGTGTCGTGCCTCAGCAATGGAGTAGCGCTTGTTCATACCTATCTCCTTGATGGCTATCCTGATGGCCATTTTACCAAAGAGCCGGGCATCCCCTGTGAAGAACCGGCCTTGGCGTTGCGTTCCTCGACTTTTTCAATCCCGCTTCGTCACCCTCCAGCGCGGCTCGCGCCCCTGCAGCACGGCCAGCACTTCCTCGGCGATGGCCAGAGCGGCGCGGGCCTGCCCCTCCACCGTCTGCGCGCCGATGTGCGGCGTGGCGATGACCTTAGGGTGCTCGGCCAAGCTGCCGGGCGGGGCCGGCTCCACGGCGAAGACATCCAGCGCAGCGCCCGCCAGATGGCCGGAGTCCAGCGCGGCGCGTAGCGCGTCTTCATCCACCACACCACCACGCGCCAGGCACAGCAGCCGCGCGCCCCGCTTCATCTTGCCGATGCGTTCGGCGTTCATCAAATGATATGTCTCGGA
>JANWXR010000027.1 GCA_025057205.1 Anaerolineales bacterium
CACCAGTCCGCCGTTCCAATCGCCGGACAGCGTCCAGCTCAGCGTTAGCAGCAACACCAGGTTCAGCCCGCCGCCGCCCGGCGTGCGCAAGTCCGGCAGCACGGATGACTCGAGCGCCGCTGCTACCATCAACACCGGCAGGCCGACAAGCATCGTCCTCATGGCGCAGGTGTGCTTCGGAAGAAAGGGCTGAAGTCTGCCGGCTGGAAGTTGGTGATGATGAGCGCCTTCTCCAGGAGGTTGTAGTCCACGGCCGGGGCGATCTCGGCGCGCTGCTGCACTTCGTAGGTGAGCTGCTGAACGGCGGTCACCGTGCCGATCACAATGCCGGGCGGGTAAACGCCGCCCAGGCCGGAAGTCACCACCACTTCGCCGGGCCGGATGCGCGTTTGCTGAGTGATGAATTGCATTTCCAGGCCGCCGCCCAGTCGGCCCACCACCACGCCCTGTTCGCGGGATTCGAGCAGGCGGGCGGCGACGGCGGACTCAGGGTCGGTGATTGGCAGCACCTTGCAGGCCGTGCTGGTCACCTCAACCACTCGGCCTACCAGGCCCTTATCGGTGACAACAGGCATGCCGCGCTGGATGCCGCTATCCGAGCCTTTGTCGAAAATCAGGAAGTTAAGGAAGGGTGAAGTGGAACGGCCGACCAGGTTGGCGGGCAAATAGGTGTTTTCCGGCTGTGAGCCGGCGTACTCCAGCAGGCCTGTGGCGATGCGCCACTCATTCTCTTTCTGACGCAGACGTATGATTTCGGCGTTTAGGCGGTCAATCTCGGCTTCCAGTTCGGCCACGCGCTGTTGCAGCGCTGCTGTGTCCGGATCATTTCTCAGGAGGCGCGACGCGCCGTTCCAGGCAGCGGCCAGGGGGCGTTGAAGTGCGGATAGCGGCCAGAGCAGGGCGCTGCGCACCGGCTCGAACCACTGCATCTGCCCAAACACCAGCAGGCCAATGCTTACCAGCACCAGGGTGACTACCAATACGGAACGGGTTTGGAACTTGGTCATGGAAAAACGGGAGAAGTATGGAAACCGAGAGAGTGTCTCTGTTTCCCGCTTTTCCCTAGCTTCCCGACGTTACGTTTCCCTGTTCCTAGCGCGCCGTGCTGCCGCGCTCAAGACCGACGAGCAATGGCTTGAGGATGTCATAGTCTTCGAGGATACGACCGGCACCGCGTGCTACGCACGTCATCGGGTCGTCGGCCAGCCAGACCCGGATCTTAAGCTCCTCGGTTAAGCGCTCGGTGAGACCCTGCAGCAGCGAGCCGCCGCCTGCCATACAGATGCCGATTTCCATTAAGTCGGCAATAATCTCGGGCGGAGTCTCGTCAATGGCATCCTTGATTGCGGCTACGACGACGTTGACGGAGTTGGACAACGCTTCGCGAATTTCGATGGAGGAAACTTCCACGCTCTCCGGCAGGCCGGTGACCAGGTTGCGTCCGCGCAGGGTGAAGGTCTTCTCTTCCCACAGGGGATAGGCGGAGCCAATGGCGATTTTGGCTTTCTCCGCCATGCGCTCGCCGATGAGCAAGTTGTATTTGTTACGGGCGTAGGCCACGATGTCCTGGTCCATCTCGTCGCCGGCCACACGCAACGAGCGTGAGAGCACAATGCCGCCCATCGAGAACACAGCCACCTCGGTAGTGCCGCCGCCGATGTCTACAATCATCGAGCCGCGCGGCTCGCCGATGGGCAGACCTGCGCCGAGCGCTGCCGCCGTCGGCTCCTCAATCAGGTACACCTCGCGCGCGCCGGCGGCGAGGGCCGCGTCGTATACCGCGCGCTTTTCCACCTCGGTGACGCCGGAAGGGATGCCTATCACTACGCGTGGGCTGGGGATAGGCACCAGGCTGTGCTCATGCGCTTTGCCGATGAAGTATTCCAGCATCGCCTCCGTGATTTCAAATTCGGAAATCACGCCGTCCCGCAGCGGACGGATGGCGATGATATTGGAGGGCGTGCGGCCGGCAATCTCCTTCGCCTGCTGGCCCACCGCCACCACTTCTTTGGTCTTTTTCTGAATGGCGACCCAGGACGGCTCGTTTAGCACGATGCCTTTGTTCCGAACGTTGACCAGCGTGTTCGCCGTGCCCAGGTCTATGCCGATATCCAGTGAAAACAAGCCCAACAGCCACCGCAGTGGGCGAAAAACGTCTATTGCCAAATTGGCCTCCCGGTGTTATGCGCCGGGCGATTATATATCATCCGAAAGTTTGCTAAGAACGCTCGAACCCGTGTATTCTATGTCAATTCACGCGGTGTACAATCGGACTGTGAGTCTGTATCACGATGTGCGTCGTTACATTGAGACACATCGGCTGTTCCGGCCGGGAGACCATCTGGTACTGGGCGTTTCCGGCGGGCCGGACAGCCTATGTCTGCTTGACGTGCTGACGGAGCTGAGCAATGACTGGAGTCTTACCCTCTACGTCGCCCACCTGAATCACGGTCTGCGTGCCGAGGCGGCTGCTGAGGCAGAACGTGTGCGGGTCGAGGCCGAAGCTCGCGGCTGGCGCTTTTTTCTGGAGGAGGTGGATGCCGGCGCGTACGCCGTCGGTCACAAGCTCTCCCGTGAGGAGGCCGCGCGCGTGCTCCGCTATAATTTCCTGGCACGGACGGCGCAGCGTGTTGGCGCCGCCGCCATCGCCGTCGCGCACACCGCCGACGATCAGGCCGAGACCGTGCTGATGCACTTCCTGCGCGGCAGCGGCCTGGCGGGGCTGAGGGGGATGTTGCCGAAGACAAGAATTGGAGATTGGAGATTGGAGATTAACGACCAATCTCCAATCTCCAATCTCTCCCTCGTCCGCCCTCTTCTCTCCACCAGCCGCGCCTCGGTGGAGGCCTACTGCGCCGCGCGCCGCTTGAAGCCCGTGTACGACCCCAGCAACGCCGATACGACGTTCTTTCGCAATCGCCTGCGCCACGAGCTGCTGCCGTTGCTCCAAACTTACAATCCCAACATCCGTGCCGTGCTAGGTCGAACGAGTGAGGTGCTGGCCGGTGAGTTTGAGATCGTCCGACAGGCTGTGGAGCAGGCCTGGCAGGCATTGGCCCGCGTCGAACGCGAACACATTGCCTTCGATCTGCAAAAGTGGCGGTCGCTTGATCCCCCTCTTCAGCGTGCGCTGTTGCGGCGGGCCGTATCTTGCCTGCGTGCCCACCTGCGCGATGTGGACTTCGTGCCCATCGAGATCGCGGTGCGTTTTAGTCGCTCGGCGTTGCCGGGCCGCGTCTGTGATGTCGTGGCGGGCCTGTGCCTGACGGTGGAGCCGGGGCGCCTGGTCTTGCGCGCCTGGGATTATGAGCAGGCTATGCCCGACGACTTGCCACTGCTCGATGAGAACGCTGCGCTCACCGCCGGCTGGCGGTTTTTGAGCGCCGAGTTGTCCTCGGGGCTGCCGAATTTTGAAGCTGAAGCTACAGCCTGGCGCCAGTTCGTGGACGCACAGACGTTGACAGGGCCTCTACACCTGCGCGCGCCCCGGCCCGGTGACCGATTTCAGCCGCTCGGCCTGGCCGGGCACAGCACCAAGCTCTCTGACTTTTTTATCAACCGGAAAGTGCCTGTCGCCCTGCGCTCGCGCTGGCCGCTCGTCGTTAGCGGCGAGGCCATCGTCTGGGTCGCTGGCCTGCGTTTGGATGAGCGCTTCAAAGTCACCGAGGGGACACGGCGAGTGATGAGGTTGGAGTTTGTTCGTCAGGAGGAGGATTAGTGATTGGAGATTGGAGATTGATGACCTATGTCTGAATTTGCGCGGAGAAACTCGCGCACCCTTCGTGAAACTTCGTGCCCAACCTTCGTGAAACTTCGTGCCCTTCGTGGATTCCTTTGGTTGCGACTGGAGGTCGCACTATGCTTCCTAAATTGAACGTTTGGCTTGAGAAGGATGGCAATGTGGTGCTGAGCCAATGGCGCATCAGGCTGTTGGAAGCCATCGGCGAAACCGGCTCCATCAGCGCTGCCGCCGAAAAGCTGGGCGTGCCCTACCGCCGTGCCTGGGAGAAGGTGCAGGAGATCGAGGCCGGTCTGGGCGAGAAGGTGGTGGAGACGGCCGTCGGCGGTCTGCATGGTGGCGGGGCGCGTCTCACCGAAGCCGGGCGGCGCGCCATCGCCCAATTCCACGCCTTCGCCGACGGGCTGGACGCCGAGGTCGAACGCCGCTATCGCCAGACTTTTGGAGCGTAAACGCCTTTGACTACAGCGCGGGCTGGATGAGTTTCTTCAGCTTCATGCCGATCTCGCGCCACTGGATCTTCGACAGCCCTAGCTTCTGCCGTATCTGGTCGAAGTCCATACCGGCGCGGGCGTCGCGCACGGCGCACGTCCAGCGGCACATTTCGAAGGAGATGTGTTTGTCGAGCGCCGCGGCGAGCGTTATATCCTCCAATAGATACTCCAGCCGGCGCGGGGAATAGGGGAAGACTTTTTGCTGCGGCTGGTACTCGGCCAGATAGGCCCGATAGACGGTCAGCCAGTCGGGGTCGAGGCGTAGCTTGCGCTCCTTGTAGCGGTTGCGCGCCTCGTTGTAGCGAACCCACAACACCGGCGCAGCGGGGTCGGAGGCATCCACGTGGTTTAGCTCCAGCCCCAGGCACTCGCTCTTTTTGATGCCGGTCTGAATCAGCAGGGTGAACAACAGGTAAGGGCGGATGTCCGGCTTCTTGGCGTCATGCCAGAGCTGGCGAGCGGCCTCGCGGGCCTGCTCCACCTCGGCATCGGTGAGGATGACAGGGAGGGGGCTGAGCACCGTATGTTGGATGATGGGTGCTGCTGGGTCGTTCGTCAGGACGCCCTCCCTCTCTAGCCAGCGAAAGAAGGCCTTGAGCGACGTGACGCGGCGTGAGTAAGTCTTAGGGCTACGCCCGCTGGCGCGTTGTGCCTCCAGCCAGCGTTCCAGGTCGCGGGTGGTAATGGCGTTCAGGCTTTTGCCGGCGCCGATGAACGCCGCGAAGAGGTTTAGGTCACTGCCGAAGGATTTGACGGTATTCTCGCGCGCCCCCTGTTTGTGCAAGTGCTCGCACCAGGCGACGATGCCGGTTTTGAGCGAGACGCTGGCTTTCAGTCTGTTCGTCGGTTCAGCGGAGCGGACAACGGCCTCCGAAGGCGGCGTGGAGAACAGGGGCAGTTGCTCGGCCATAATGTGCTGGCCGGTTATCCTATTCAAAGTTGCGGAGAAAGCAAATGTAGGTTGGCGCGAGGGCGTCAGGGGAAGGACAATCGCTGGCTGTCGGGGGTGCGGTCGGTGGGAAGGAGGACGGTGAAGGTGCTGCCCTTGCCCAGCTCGGTGGTGAACCAGATGCGCCCGCCGTGCGCTTCGACCAGCGCTTTGGCGATCGAGAGGCCGACGCCGGTTTCGCCCAGGCCGGCGATGAGGGGCGCATCGGCGCGCCAGAACCGGTTGAAGACGCGTGGCTGGTCGGCCGGGGCGATGCCGCCACCGGAGTCGCGGACGGAGATGAGCACGGCGCTGCCCGGCTGACCGTTGTAGGCCGGGCTGACTTCTTCACGTACTTTGAGCAGCACCTCGCCCTCGACACCGGAGGCGTTGCCCGCGTTGCTCAGCAGATGCAGCACAATCTGGCGCAGCGCGTCGCGGTCGGCGCTTAAGCTGGGCAGCGAGTCGGCCACATCCAGCCGGAGGTTGATGCCCTTTTCGCGGAACTGCGCACTGCAGCTCATGATGGCGTCCTCGATGACGCTGAGCACATCCACGCTCTCGGGCGTGAGCTGCAGCGTACCCGAGTCAATATCGGTGATGTTGATGAGGTCGCCCAGCAGGGTCTGCATGCGTTCGCAGGAAGCCTTGATTCGTTCGAGGAACTTGCGTTGCAGCGCGCCCAGGATGCCGACCGACTCACCGAGCAGCAATTCAGTGTAACCGACGATGGCCGCCATTGGCTGGCGCAGCTCCTGGCTGAGCGAGGCGATGATTTCCAGCGAGGCGGCGGGCAGGAAGGGGCGGGCCGCGCCCTCGGTCGGCGCAGGGAGGAGCGCACGGGCCTCGGCCAGTTCGCGCTCCATATTGGCCAGCTGCTTTTGAAGTTCCGTCAGTTGCTGCGTCTGTTTAGATAGCTCGGCCAGTGCGCCAGTAGCTTCCTGCAACTCCTGCTCGCGGACGGTCAGTTGGTTCTGCGTGGTTTCGAGTTCGGTGCGAGCCTGGAGCAGTTGCTGGCGAAGCTGCTCCAGTTCGGACTGGAGGACAGCAAAGCGGCTCGCCTCCGCTTCCGCCACCGTTAGGTTCTGCCGAGCAGCTTCCAACTCTTCCTCGCGGAGGCGCAACGCGTTCCGAGTTTCCTCCAAGGCCAGCTCGGCAGCGGCGGCCTGCTGGCGCAACTGCTCCACTTCTGCCTGGGCCTCGGCCAGGCGAGCAGCTTGCTCCGAAAGGGTTGCCACCGCCGCGCGCGCTTCGTTCAGCTCGGCCTGCGCCTGAGCCAGTTCGGCGTTTTGCCGGTCAACGTTGGCCAACGCAGCCTCGAGCGACTCGCGCAGACGCTTTTCCTGTTCCAGCGCAACGCCGTAATCCAACTGCCAGGTGGCGAGCAGTTCTTCCTGAGTGGCCACCCGTTCGCGGAACTGGCGCAGCTCGGCCTCGAAGCGCTGGCGCTCGTTTTCGGCTTCGGCGGTCAGGCGTGCAATGGTGGCGCGCAGCTCCGATTCGCGCTCGGCCAAGTCGGTCTGCCTTGGTTGAACGGTGGCAAGGTGTTCGGCCTCGCGTTGTTGCAGCGTTTCAAGCTCATGGTGTGCTGCGGCCAGACGGGCTTGGAGTTCGGACAGGGCCTGTTGGTGAGAGTCCGTCTGAGCTGCCGCCTCACGGCGCATGGCCTCTAGTTCTTTACGGCTTTGCTCGAGCTGGGTTTGGGCTTCGTGCGCGGCGGTTTGCGCCGTTTCTCGTTCGGAGCGGGCTTGCTCCAGTTGCGCTTGAAGCTCGGCCAGGCTTTGCTTCGTCGTCTCGAGTTCCTTCCGTACAGCGTCCAGTTCTGTCTGGGCCTTGGCCTGCCGTTCCACTTCGGCTTGCAACCGCTGAAGCTCTATGGCTTGCGCGCTGAATGCCTGAACACTGGCGCGCAGCGGCTCCAGTTCACTGATGAGGATCTTGCGCTGCTGTTCACTCTCTTCAACTTGTTCCTGTAACGCTTGAAGTTGTGCTTGCAGCGCTTCGGCCTCTGCGCGCCATTGGTCATGGCCTTGTTCCAGAACGGCCAGCTTTTCCTGCCACTCGGCCTCCTTTGCGGCGAACTGAGCGGCCTGCTCGGCCAGGGCAGCGGCGCGGATGGCTTCTACAGCCTCGGCGGAGCGCGCCCCCTCCATTTCCTGGCGTAATTGCAAGATGTCGTTGTTGAGGCGCTCGGCTTCGGTGCGCGCCGATTCGAGAGCAATGTGTAGTTGATCGGCTTCCAGCCGTGCGGCGCGGCGGGCTTCCTCGGCGGCAGCGGCTTGGGTTTGTGCTTTCTCGAGGCTGCGCCAGAGCCGATTGAGTTTGCTCTCAGGACTGAGATACTCCGCCAGAATCGGTCCGAGAGTGGTGAGCAGCGTTGCGGTCTCCGGGGGTGGTTCTCGGCGAGTGGAGAGACTGGCCGTAGCGAGCACGCCAACCAGCCGTTGACCGGCGCGCAACGGTAGCAGCAATGTCGGGCCGATCTGAGACCGGCCGACTGCGCTCATCAGCCGGCGTAGGATATCGGCCTGCTGTTGCGGCCGCAGAACGACAACCCCGGACTGATCTAACAGCTGTTGGTAGTCCGGCAAGTCGGCAGTAGAAAAAACAGTGGATGGCAGAAATTGGCCATGTGCCAGGTCATAAGCAGCAAGTAGCTTGCTTGTTCCCAACTCGTCGGGTGGAGAGATGAGCAAACACAGCTCTCCCTGTGCGGCTTGCGCGCCGGCGACGGTGATCAATTGCGCCAGTTCATCAGGGTTGGCAGCCGAGCCGAGCGCGGCCAGAGCGGCGGCGATCTGCGGATCAGGATGGCGGCTGACTGCAGTGACTGTGGGGGCGAGGGCAGCCTCAGCCTTCAGCGGAGCGGTGCGCGCAGGACTGAAAGCGCGCCGGTAGAGCAGCGCTGCGAACATCGGCATGACGACCAGCTCACAAAGTCGTACCCCGCCGGGCATGTTGTCGCCGAAGGGTGCGGAGGCATGTGCTGCATATGCGCCGAGCAGGGCGAGGGCGAGCAGGGCGCTTATTCCCCAATCGGATGGTTGACGGGCGAGGAGCAACAACAGCGCGCTGGCTAGGACGGCGCTTTGGGCAATCGTCCAGATAAGCTCATGCAAGCTGCCGTTGAATGGGCCGCCACTCAGGGTAACAGTCTGTGACCACAGCGCCCCGCTGAAGCTGCCTGCCGCCACGACGATAAGGCTGAGCGCAAGGGTCAGACCGTCGGCCAGACGACTTGGCTGAGGTGCTATCAGAACCCAAAAAATCCAGAGCAGCGCAAGTGAGCTGGCAGCACGAGACAAGGGCGGGAAGAGGGACTGACCGTTAAGGATGCCGGCAGCGACCAGCAGCTCAACGGCGAAATTTATTGCAGTGAGGGTGAGCAGGCCGAGGGCAGCAAGGAAGGGGCGTGCGTTGTGCCAGCCGCGGTTGTGGCGCCATTCATTCAGCGTGATGGCGACTGTCAGTTGAAAGATCGCCAGCAACACCAGGTGATAGGCCAGGCTGCCCGGTGGTTCGCTGACGAATTCGGCGGCCTGCGCCAGGTAATACAGCAGCATAGGGGTTGGGCGAACAGTGACATGATTATAACATAAGGCCTGGCCCGCTCGTTAAGATTCGGGCTTAGGTGGAGTCGATGGCGACCAGGTGCGCTGGATACCTGAGCATTCTGGTTGACAATCCTTACGTTGCAAGTACAATACCGCCGCCTGTGGCACATAAGTTGCAGGTTAGGCCGAAGTGGCGGAACTGGCAGACGCGCTACGTTCAGGGCGTAGTGGCCGAAAGGCCGTCTGGGTTCAACTCCCAGCTTCGGCACTCTCGCATAAAAGCGTGAGTGCAATCCCGGCCTGGCCGGGATTTTTTTTGGAGATGTGCATTGGGACGTGATGCGGATGAGAAAGGTCAACCGCCCCTTTCCTGGTTGCAAGCCGGCGGACTGATCCTCTTTATCCTGATTCTGATCGTGGTTGTAGATTTTGGTCAGCGCCTGGCCGAGTCGCAGCGGCAGGTGGAGGCAGTGGGCCGTGTTCGGACTGAAGTGGCAGCGCTGGAACGTGAACGGGCGGCTTTGCTAACCCAGGTGGCTTATGCGACGACGGATGCGGCGGTGATTGCCTGGGCGCACGAACACGGCAAGATGATTCAGCCGGGCGAAGTGTTGGTTGTCCCGATGATCCCGACTGCGGCGGCCACGCCCGTGCCTCCGCCGATCGCCGCGCCCACCCCGCCGCCGAACTGGCAACTGTGGTTGGCGCTATTTTTCGACCCGCGCGTGCCTTGACGTCGGTCTGTGGCGTGTGATATAGTTCCCCTGCGCCGGGCGACGGCGCATTTCTATCCCTGCCGCGTACGGCGGGTGCATTGCGGGGTAGAGCAGAGGCAGCTCGTCGGGCTCATAACCCGGAGGTCGTTGGTTCGAATCCAACCCCCGCTACCTGAACGATACCGGAGACCCTCGGTCTCCGGTATTTCATTCGCTTGACGCTCTATGCTATCTACCGACCGGACTCCAGAGTGTAAGCGTCAGTAGAGCGAATTCCACGATGGTTTACGGTGCCTCATAACCGCAATGGACAAACCAAGCCCGAGCATTTCGCGGCGTGACGGCCCGCAACGCTTGCGCCGGGGCCTCGATCAAAGCTTCATAAGGTACGCACTCTGGCGGCACGTAAAGCCGTCTTGACCTTCGCCCAGCACAACTTGATTGGATTGAAGTCCGATGAGCAGGGCGGCAAGAATTCGAGGTGCGCCCCGCGCGCTTCGACCAACTGGCGCACCTAGGCCGACTTATGCGCCGACAAGTTGTCCGGGATGACGATCTCACCGGGTCACAGGGTTGAACACAACACGAATTCCACCTAAGCCTTAAAGGTCACTGTACATCGCTCCTTCAAAGACCCACGGGACACTCATGCCTTCCAGCCCCAGGGCCGCAATGGTCGTATAGTGCACTCCTGAATATCCCGGCGTGGCTTCGACCACGCGTTGAGCTGGGGCAGCCCGGCCAAACAGACGGGTCAGACCTAGATGGATGCCGCTTTCGTCGATGAATTTCAGCTCGAACTCGGCGATCATAAGCGCATCGCCATCAAGATCGTGGATGACGGAGGGATCGAGAGCCCGAAAGTCATGCGGCCGGGCTGTCCACGTCACCTGTGTGGTGGGGAGGGGCTTGTGGCGCAAGGGAGCCGCGAGGTCTTGCTAGCACAGTTGGTGAGAATCGTCGCCCAATTTGTTCGTTCCGACCGCATCGCCATCTCGCCGCCGCTTTTCTACCAAGATGAACTGCGCCGGCGGCTCATCATCACCCTGAACATGTCGTGCGTCGTGCAGCACGTGTGGGAGGCGGTGCGTCAAGAGAACACCGAGCGGCTGACGCCGGTGTTCGACCGCGACCATTCTATCCGTTCCACCGGTGACATGCGCACCTGGTACCGGGGCAAGCCGTGCGAGCGCACGCGAAAGTCGCACATCAACAGCCAGCACCGTAAGTGTGGCTCAATCGCGCAGTGGGCGCACGACAAAGGCAAAGACGCCGTCGCCTCTCAACGCTTGTTCAATTGTCTATGGCCTTCACCCAAGTTTTACGGAATGTTCATCGTTCCTTGGTGGTCAGCGAAGACAGGATCGGCTATAAATACGAGCACAGCAGGCGCCGGCGCTTCCGGCTCCCCTCTTCCCCTTCTCCCTGCCATCGCATTTCCGGAGGCGCAGCAGGCGCAGACTGGAAACAGGCCCTGAGCGGCCTGTTTCTTTTTTAGCGCCAGGGTGACTACTCAGCCATCCTATTTTATCCGCCGATTACGCAGATTTTAAAGAAAGTCTGTGGCCATCTGCGAAATCTGTGGATTCTTTCAACGGTTGGAAATTCCCACCTGAGCAGTTACGTGCCGGGGTAGTTAGAACGCTCGCCATTTCCGCTCGCCGTTGATCATCGTTCCCAGCACCTGTGTGTCTTTGATTGCTATCGGGTCGCAGGTGAAGATGTCGCGGTCGAGAACAATCAAGTCGGCGTACTTGCCCGGTGTCGGGCTGCCGATCTTGTCTTCCATGTAGCCTGCCTAGGCGGCGTCGAGGGGGAAGCCGCGCACCGCTTCCTCAACGGTCAGGCGCTGTGCGGGATGCCAGCCCTCCGGTCCCAGTGAGCCATCGGCGCTGTGGCGTGTAATGGTGGCGTGAATGCCCAGGCAGGGGTTGAGGCTTTCAACGGGCGCCTCACTGCTGAAAGCCAGAGCGGCGCGGCGTCGAGATGTGTGGATGCAGTGGAGGGCGGAATTGCTCAAATTCTTGCAGCGGTTAGCGGGCCGGATTGGGGCTTGAACGCGTGAGTGCCCCGAAAAAGGTCATGATTGAAACGCTTGGCTGCCACATATACCGCTCTGGTGGTAATCTCGACGCCATATATGGTGGCGTTTGTGCCCGGAAAGTGGTTTTTTCAGTGAACTCCTATCTGTTTTTCATACTGACCGCTCTGTTGACGGCCTGTGCACCGAAGGCCGTGTCGAGCGTGGCCGTATCAGTTGATTTGCCGGCCTCGTCGGCGCAAGAAGTGCCACAAGTCTGGATTGATGCCCCTCTCAACGGCGCAACGCTGCCTTTTGGCGCGGTGGAAATCCTCTCGCACGCCGCCAGTTCAAGCGGGATCGCGCAGCTGGAATTGAGCGTGAACGGCGCCGTCATCCGCACGGATACCAACCCGAACCCGGCGGAAACGCTCAGCCTGGCGCGCCAGACCTGGCTGCCCACTGCCGGAGGAACGTATCAGGTCAGTGTGCGCGCCCGAAACACTCAAGGGGAATGGAGCGCGCCGGTCAGCATTACCGTCACCATCTTAGAACCGCCGACCGCAACCGCCTTCCCATCGCTGACTGACTCTCCAACGAGTGCGCCGACCACCGCTGCTCCCCCAACGATTGTGCTGGTCCGTAATTCCTTCTGCCGCGCTGGGCCGGGGCGGGTGTACGATGAAATCACTGGCCTCAACACAGGTGATACTGCTGAAGTATTGGGCATCAATCAGGAGAGAACCTGGCTATTCATTTACTGGCCGAAGTTCAAGGTGCGTTGTTGGATTGTTGCTTCTGCCGCCCCACCCGAGACCGACTTGAGCCGCGTTCCTGTGCTGGCGGCGCCGCCCACCCCCGTGCCGACCAGCTCACCTACCCTTGCGCTGACCAGCCCGCCCTCGCCTGCGCCGACCAGCTCACCTACCCTTGCGCCGACCAGCCCGCCCTCGCCTGCGCCGACCAGCTCACCTACCCTTGCGCTGACCAGCCCGCCCTCACCTGAGCCAACCAGGCCAATCAGGCCGACCAGACCGCCCACTCCTACGCCCGTGTCACCAACGGCAACACCTTACAAGCCATAGCGAACTTGGCACACATTCTCAGCACGCTTGCAGAAGTTTTCGGAAAGCAAGCGCGCTGTCATTTAGAGCAATGGGCATCGGAACAAACTCCTAATTCCTATGGTTGCCAAAGCCCTAAAGGTGGGAGGCTTATCTTGCTCAACCCTCCGCTCGTTTTCATTGACAGCCACGCCCAATTGGTTATACTTAGGCACGCGCGTACCGGGCCATTAGCTCAATTGGCAGAGCAGCTGACTCTTAATCAGTTGGTTGGGGGTTCGAGTCCCTCATGGCTCACTGGATATTGCGCGTTTTGAGGAACACCACAGACACAGCTGTGGTGTTCGCCCTTAAGGCGCCTCTTTCTTGAGATGTGAGACGCGAGGAAAGCGCAACAAAATACTTCAGCCTCGCAGCCAGATCAGCGGGCGACGTTGATCGAGCCGATACAGGCCGGCGTCGTGGGCGGCGGCAAGTGCTTCGCTGTATTCGCCGCGAGTGATAGGCCGGTTGATCTCGCCGAATTTGTCCGTCGTCACCTTGTGGTCAGGACGGTATTGCTCCATGACATTGACGTAGGTGTGAGGAGAAAGGGACTCGGCCAGCCAGCGCATAATCTGCCGCGTTCCGGCCACGTTGTGGGGTATCACCAGATGCCGTACCAGCAGGCCGCGCTTCGCCAACCTGTGCTCATCGAACTTCAAATCGCCCACCTGCCGATACATTTCCTGAATGGCGCGGCGGGCCGTTTCCGGGTAATCCTTCGCCAGCAGATATCGCAGTGCCTGGGCCGTATCCCAGACTTTGAAGTCGGGCATGTAGATGTCAACGACGCCGTCGAGCAGGCGCAGTGTGTCCGGTGAGTCATAGGCCGAGGTGTTGTACACGAGCGGCAGCCGCAAGCCGCGCTCCACAGCAATAACCAACGCTTCCAGGATTTGCGGCACGACGTGCGAGGGCGTGACGAAGTTGATGTTGTGGCAGCCCTCGGCCTGCAGCTCTAACATGATTTCGGCCAGTTGGGACGCAGCGACTTCCGGCCCGACGTTGGTCTGGCTGATGTCATGGTTCTGACAGAACACGCAGCGCAGGTTGCATTGCCCGAAGAAGATGGTGCCGCTGCCGTTCCAGCCGCGCAGGCAGTCTTCCTCGCCGAAATGCGGGCCGTAGCTGGCGACGCGCGCGAGGCGTCCCGTCTTGCAGGTCCCGCTCTGACCGGCCAGGCGGTCTGCGCGACAGTTGCGTGGGCAAATGGTGCAGCCTCGCAGTTCGGCAATGGCCAGACGCGCTCGTCGCTCCAGCTCACCACTGCGGTGCAGCTTCAGGTACGCCGGCTCGAAGTCGGCGGCGCGGATGACGAAGGATGGTTCGTTACAAACTGGGGCGTGGTTCATCTTATTAGACTTGTTCGAAATGGGCGGCGTTGAGGACGAAGACGGTGGCGCGATGCTGGCCGGGGTCGGGCGGGGAACAGGCCACGCGGATGAGGTCGAGGGCGGGCTGTACCTGTTCGGCCTCGGCGCCGATGAGCAATGTGACGTTGCCGCGGCGCAGGAAGCCGCCGGTGCTGGCGACGCGCGTCACCCGATAGCCGCGTTCCACCAGTTGCTGCACCACGTTGGCGTCATCGCGGTCGCGGATGATGGCGAGGATAAGTTTCATCACGACCTCCCACGTCGGCGTTAGTCTAGAGTCAGAAATTGATCGATTTCGGTCAGGTAGATGACGGCCCCGCCGGTCTCGGCTTCGATCATCAGCGTTTGGGCGGAGGCCAGCGGTGTTTCGAGTTGAGTGGGGATGAGGCGGCGGCGTGTGCGGCATTCGCGACGCAGGTGTTCGAGCAATGGCTCCTGGCGCGCAGCATTTAGGCCGATGAGCAGCGTCGAAAGGCGTTCATCGAGCAGGCCACCCCGGCTATCAATCACCGTGACGTAGAAGCCGTCGCGGTTGAGCTTCTGGATGAGATCGCTCGTCTGCTCGCCGCTCACGGTTACAATCATAAGCCGGTTGATGGGCGAGGTGGTCATGGTCACGTGCTCTGCGCTGATGTCCTTGTGCTCATCACTTCCCCGGCGTCGCTTGTTGTGCCAACGCCCGGCGCGCATACTGTTTCAGCTGCGCGAGGATGGCTCGCATCCCGTTAAGCCGCTGGCTGCTGAGCACGCTGCCCAGGCTCATCCGGTCATAGAAGGTGAGCGGCACGTTCAGCACGTCCTGCGGAGGCACGCCGCTCAGCCCTTGTGCAAGGATGGCCGCATAGCCGCGCACCGTTGGTGACTCATCCGGCACATCCAGGTAATAGCGCATCTGGCCCTGCTCAAGCTCGGCGTGAGCGAAGACCGGGGTCATGCATTCAGGCACGGGGTCCATGCGCTCTTTGTGTTCCTTGAGCCAGTCGGGCAGTGGCGGCAGTGCATTGGCATACTGGAGAAGCAGTTCCAGCTTCTCACGGCCTTCGACTGAGGCAAAGTCTTCGACGATTTCCTGTAAGCGCGGTGGCAGCGGATCGCTCATGTCGGTCTCCATAACCGGTGAAACATCCCCATTTTACGCGAGAAGCCGACGACTGAGGAAAGACGGCAGGCACTCTCAGGCCAGCGCCGAGTTCTTCAGGAAATCGGTGGCGTGGCGATAGGTGAGCTGGCGCAGGGCCTGGATGCGGTCTGGGGCGATGCGTGTGGTGTCGCCCAGCAGGCTCTCGAAGCTTTCGGCAATGGGTGGCTCCTGCAAGGAGGCCAGAAAGCGCATGGCGCGCTTGCGCCACTTGTAACTGCTCTCCACGGCGGTGATGGTTAGCAGCTCTTTGCCGACGCTATTGATGGTAGACCAGCACGAACGCAGGCATTCTTCGAAATTGCGCGGCGCACCGGCCAGCTCCAGCGTCAACATGTTCAGGTTGACCAGCAGAATCTTCAGCAGCCCGCCGGGGTGCAACAGGTCATCACGACTGGGACGCCGTTCCAGGCTGCCGACGAACAACAGGTCTGCCAGGTCGGCGTCGTGAAAGGCGCAGGCCAGCGGGTCATCGCGGATCAGATCGGGCCGTGAGATGTCCACCAGCATGCCGGTGGTGATATCGCGGTCCGTCAAGCTGAGCTGTAACAGTCGCTCTTTGTAGTAACTGCCGAACTGATGGCCGATGACGGCTTTGACCAGCCATTCCTGATCGCGCAGGCTGATGGAGTGGAAATCCAGCTCCGGGTCGGCGACGAGGATGTAGGCGCTTACCAGGTGATGGGCGGCGTCGTACTCGGGCAGATAGGAGTCGATCGGCTGGTTGAGGCGGCGGCGCAAACCGAGCAGGAACAGATCGCTCTGGTTGGGCAGCAGCCGCAGCTCGCGCAGCACGGTCACAATTGATTGTGTTGTCTTGGGCAGCAGAGAGCGTAGTTCGTCACGCGGGATCCATTTCCCCATATCGTGGCTCAGGGCGCAGGCGTCCAGCAGCAAGGTCTCGTGTTGGCTGAGACTGGGGATGGTTTCTGGCGCTTGGCGCTGAAGTTCGTTCAGGTGAATCCAACGGGCGCGTTCAGCTACGTGACGGATGTGGTCAGTCTGCTCGGCGGCATCGCTGCGTGGCCGAAGGTAGTGATTGACGCGTACTTGCAAACGGGCGGTCAGGGCGGTCAGGGCGGCCTCAGAGGTTGAATACGCGGAGTCAGGCAGGGACTTCAACATGAGAGAGCGCGCTTAGGGACACCGGTCGGCGCTCCGTGCTGCGCGGGCGACGTAAAGCGCCAGCGCGCCGGCAACGGCCGCGTTCAGAGATTGCACCCGACCGTACATTGGCAGGCGCAGAAGGAAGTCACACTGCTCGCGCACCAGCCGACGCAGGCCGCTGCTTTCGTTGCCGATGACCAGCCCGAGCGGCAGGTTGAGGTCCGCCTGGTCTATCGGCTGAGCATCAGCGCTCGGATCCAAGCCGGCTAGCCAGAGATTGCACTCCTTGAGCCGGCGCATTGCTTCGATCAGATTGGTGACTTGTGCAATGAGCAGATGTTCGGTAGCGCCGGCGGCGGTGTTCACCACGGTGGGCGTGATCCCGCAGCCGCGCCGCTTTTGGATGACCACGCCATGAACGCCCATCGCCTCAGCGGTGCGAAGTAGTGCGCCTACGTTGCGCGGATCCTGGAGAAGGTCAAGCACCAGCACGAGGGGCGGCTCGTTCGCTCGTTGTATGGCGTTCAGCACATCATCTAGATCGGCATAGACGTACTCGTCGACTTCCAACAACAAGTTCTGGTGTCGTTCGCCGTGTACGGCCAGGTGGAGGGCCTTGCGGTCTGTCTTTTCGATGGGCAGTTGGCGGCGGCGCGCTTCCGCCAGGATGTCCTGCGCATCCGTCAGGTCGGCGTCTTCGGCGACTAGGAGCCGGAGGAGACGCCGGCGGCCTGCGCGGAGGCATTCCCGCACGGCGTTGCGCTTATACAGGATTTCGCTGCTCATCGCACGCGCGAGTTTAGCACGGAATGCAGAAAAGTTCGGTTAGAGAAAATACTAACCAGGGCCAACCTTTTTTGGAGAGGCCATCCATCTTTCTGGGGAGGATTCGAGCAATAAGCATGCCAGTCAGGGCAGGAGTCAAACGAGTGGGTTTGAGTCCTGCCCATTTGCCGACTTCTCTACAAGACTTACACAGTTCTACTTCTCCAGCAGGATGGTCACCGGGCCGTCGTTGTGAATCTCCACCAGCATCTCGGCGCGGAACTGGCCGGTCTGCGTGGGTACACCCAGCGCCTGTAGACGCTCGGCGAAGCGGGCGATGAGCGGCTCGGCTTGTTCGGGCGGCGCGGCCTCGATGAAGGATGGGCGACGGCCCTTTTCGGCGTTGGCGTACAACGTGAACTGCGAGACCACAAGCGCGCTCCCGCCTGTCTCCAGCACGGAGCGGTTCAACTTGCCGGCCTCGTCCTCGAAGATGCGCAGGTGGGCGCACTTCTCCGCCAGCCAATCCGCCTGAGCAGTGCTGTCGCCGGCCTTCGCTCCCACGAGAATCACCAGCCCCGGCCCAATCTCGGCCACGCGCCGGCCTCCCACCGTCACGCTCCCCTGCTTCACGCGCTGCACCACAACTCGCATTCTCCAATCTCCAATCTCTAGTCTCCAATCTCCAGTCTTTTGTCATCAGCCCCTACTTCCCCCGATCCACAACCGCCTTGACCAGTCTCACTGCGATGCCTCCGCCGGGCATGATCAGGCTCACCGCCTCGGCGGTCACGTCGAAGAGCAGCTCGCGTGAGAGCATGCCCTTGAATTGATCGGCCCACTTTTTGCCGCCGGCGCGGATCTCGCCGGTCAGCGCATCGAACTCGATGACGGCGCGTTTCCCCTTCGCCGTCCACTCGTACTCGAAGGCATACACCGGGTGGAAGTTGAGTTCGATGGCCTCCACGTCCACCCGCTCCTCATGGATGACCTGTACGTGCTGCACCGGTTTGACGACCTCGGCCATCACCTGCCGCACGACGGCAGTGGCGCGCACCTGCGGCGGCACGACCAGCGTGCCCTCGGGCTGGAAGGTTGCCAGGTCGGCGATCTCGGTTTTTGAGAAGGCGAGGTAGCGGCTGAAATCGCCCGGCTCGCCCGACATGCCGTCAAAGGTCCGGCTGACGCGGTGTTCCTCGACGCAGTGCTCGGTTCCGGTGAGGCTGAAGGCTGGGCCGCCGCGCGCCTGCGGGTCCACCACCGCCTCCTGGCCGAGCACGGTCACGCGCTTCACCTCCGGCCCGCTGACGTTGACGGTGTAGCTGCGGGTGCGGTCGAACACCGTGCGTGCGGTCACGCTGATGAGCCAGAAGGTCTCCAGCCGGTGCTCGACCGAGAGCATTTGAATCTCCTC
>JANWXR010000280.1 GCA_025057205.1 Anaerolineales bacterium
GCTGAAGCCGAGAGTTGCGCCCTCGCGGTGAAAGGCCCGCGCGATGCCCCAGGCAATGCTGTGGTCATTGGCGACGCCGAAGATGAGAGCGGTTTTGCCGGAGAGTAGGCCCATGGTGGTCTCCTTGAAGTGAGTAGAAAGTAGAGGTAGAGAGTAGAGAAGAGTAGAGAGTAGAGAGTAGAGACTGAAGACTGACGATTGCTGTTCTCTACTCTCTCGACAGTCTAAAGTTCCAGGCAAGGCTGCGCCATGGTTCGGGCACGGAATGGATGCCGATGCGCGGGCGGGCGAGGATGGCGGACGGCGCTGCGTTGCCGGCGCGTTCGACGAACAGCACCGCGCCGCGCGCACACAGGTCGTGACCGTGCAGGCTCCCGGTGATGTGCAGAGCCTGCGCCAGTTTGCCGGGGCCGTTCGTCAGTTGGCGATCGGGCACGTGGCCCCGCCGACGGCGCATCACTTCCACGCCTTCCATCGGTTCAATCGCGCGAATTAACACCGCCGCCGGAAAACCGTTGCGCTCTGTGACGATGTTCAGCATCCAGTGCAGGCCGTAGTTGAGATAGACGTAGGCGCAGCCGGGCGGGCCGTACATCACCGTAGTGCGCGGCGTGCGCCCGGCGCGGGCATGGCAGGCCAGGTCGGTTTCGCCGACATAGGCTTCCGTCTCGATGATGATACCACTTAGCCGCCGGCCGGCCTCGAGGCGTACCAGCCGCTGGCCGAGTAACTCGCGGGCCACAGTCACGGTATCACGGGCGAAGAAGGCGCGCGGCAGCTTCATGACTGAAGGCTGAAGGCTGATGACTGAAGATTGATGACTGATGACTGATGACTGATGACTCAGTGGGTTTTCTTCCCTAACAACACCACCAGTGCGCCCAGCAACAGTGCCGCGCCCAGCCAGCCGGCCGGTTCCAATCGCTCTCCGAAGAAGACCGCAGCCAGGGCAGAAGCGAAGAGAGGCTCCAATAATGCAATGATGCTGGAGGTCGTGGCCGGCGTATGCTTCAGGCCCTCCACGTACAGCCAGTATGCCAGCGCAGTGGGGACAACGCCCAGATAGATGAGAAGCCCCCAGCCGGCTGCGGGAAAGTCCGTCACCAGGCCGTTGGCCAGAGCAAACGGTAGCAATAGCCCGGCGCTGACTGCGAACCCCAGAGTGATGGTCTGGAGCGTCGGATAGCGCCCGGCCAGCGCCCGGCCGCCCAGGGTCACGAGCGCATAGCTTAGGCCGGCGCCCAAGGCGAGGGCGATTCCCCCCGGGTC
>JANWXR010000281.1 GCA_025057205.1 Anaerolineales bacterium
TCATCATGGCGTTGGGCGTGCTGGGCGGGGTGGTGGCGGCGCCGCTCCACCGGCTGGGGCGGGCGCAGGCGGCGGCCCCGCGGGCAGACTTGCCACCGGGGGCGGAGTTGTATGAGGGCTTCCTGTTGCTGCCGGAGGGGGCGCCGGTGCCGGCCTTTGTCCAGCAGCCCAAGACTCCACCGCCCAACATGTGTGGCGTAGGTGAGTCTAAGCCGAATGCTGTCATGAGGACCTTTGCTAGTGTCGCGGAGCTGGCTAGAGAAATGGAGTTTCCGTTGTATGCACTCGGCGAGATGTCTAACGGGCTTCGCCTAGGAAGTGCATTTCTTATCACTCACGATACTGGTGAGGTGTATGGCGCTTCACTCGGTTTTGAAACATATAATCCGGAAAGTGCTTGTTGGGAATGTACTGTATCTCTGCAGGCGTACCCTGATTTTCCCAGACCGTTTCCGCTTTGGTCTCGTCAACCTGAGAAGCCAGCTGATCCTGCAGTCGTGCTAGAAAAAGTAGGTTTTCTTCCCACGCCCGGTATCAGGGTGATGACTAGAGCAGGATATGTATGTCATTGGATTGAAGAACACATTCTTTATACCCTTGTGGTAGAACCTAGCCCAACTATTCAAGAGGCCAAGATGGTTCCGGATTTACTAGAGCGATTTCCGTCTTGATTTACGGCAAAGCGTGCAAAATTCGTGCTATTTTCAGTGAGTTTCTACTGTGGAGCCGTAAATCAATTAGGAATTCGCTCTAATGTTGGCGCGATAGGGAAAGTTCGATCACACCTATTCGTACAAAGAGCGCCTTCATCAAAGCGGTGTGCAGGAGGTCGCGGCATGACTTACTACTATGTTGACTCGCCGGTGACAGGAATTGGCGGTGGACAATACTGCTATTGTAAAAACTGTGCGAATGGGGCTCCGTGTAACTCAAACGGGGCTTGTACACCCTGTGGGCAAGGCACACAAGGGTGTCCGCATCATCCCGGCTTTAGTAGCCTTTGTTGTCCGGTCGATATTGAAGGGGCGGCCAGTGCACCTGTAAGGTTTTATGCGCGTGGCGGTATCCCTAGCATTCGAGTAACATGGACTGGCCCGTGCCCTCCTTGCCCACCCAACAATGGTGATGGGTTGTGTAGATACACCCCTCCACTATCTTGGGTCAATGAGGGTGTAAAAGTGGAATTGTTCTGCCAGTTCAATGGCGCCGGCGCGCTTATTGGCGTCGTGGGCTACGGCCATCTGCGTGAGCGTATAAATCCCGGTATC
>JANWXR010000282.1 GCA_025057205.1 Anaerolineales bacterium
TGGTCGATCCCATCATCGTATCCGCGCTCATCACGTTTTATGCGCTGTGGGGTGGCTCACTCAGTGAGCCTGATACCACCTATACCGGTTCCGCACGCGCCATCGATGGGGATACTCTGGCGCTCTCAGATGGCCGACGAGTGCGCCTGTGGGGCATCGATGCCCCCGAGCTTAGCCAGCCCTACGGCATCGCCGCGCGCGCGTGCCTGGCATCGCTCACGCGTGGCCCCATCACGATAGCGCCAGTCTCGCGCGATGTGTACGGCCGCACCGTCGCGAGGGTGATGGCCGGTGATGTGGACGTGTCCCGCGCACTCGTGGCGCGCGGCTGTGCATGGGCTACCGCTGCAGAGTATGCACCGATCCAGGCTCGTGCCGCTGCCGAGCGTGTCGGCCTGTGGGCGCTGCCCGCGCCGGTGCCCCCCTGGGTCTGGCGCAATCGGTGATGGCCTAACGGCCTGCGTTTCAGCCGCGCGCGCAGCGCGTCGGCTGCAAACGCTTGTTGGGCCGGGCCATGCCGGCCCGACTGAGCCACAACCTGATGCAGCCTTTGAGTTTGAATGAGACTGGCTTTGTGAAGACATGACCACACACACGCGCTGTGACTGCACAAACACCATTATGGGTACGATGTTGGTTGTACAAGCACAGTTGGTACCGGCAATTCGGGGGTTGGCCTTGGTGGTTGCGACCCCTTTTCTGTAACAGTGGCGGTGAAGTAATACGTTTTCTCGTCACTCTCAAGAGACCAAAAAAGTTGCGCGCCCTTCGCCGTTATTGGCCCAACGCTTTTGATCATTGAAACATCCCACCCAGGTGGAACAACAGGAACAGTGAACAAGGCTCTTTGTATTAAGTCATATCCCCACCAAGCTTCATTTCGCCATACAACAATCTGGTCAGATACGCTCAAATCTCTCAACAATGGCAAATATTGAGTAGATATTTCTAAATCTTGCGTGATTTGTGTAGCTAAGTCATGGACTTTGAGTTTTGCCTTTTGAGACTCTAAATCTATTGCCACCCAAGCGACCTTGCCTTCGTTGACAACCGAGAATATGCTGTTCCCAGCATGGAATGGAGAAGAATGAAGAACGTCGCTTGCAACAAGAAGTACTTCGCCGGTTGCAACATTATGAGCATACAAATCAGCCGTATATTTACCTGTGACACTAAGAACTGATTCAACCTTTTTCTGCAAAGACATGCCGCAGATTGATTAGGGCAAAGGCGATATGATGAGCGCCTAAG
>JANWXR010000283.1 GCA_025057205.1 Anaerolineales bacterium
AGCCGACGAACATCGTCAGGAAACTGTCGCCGCTGACGAGCAGCAACATGGTGGCCAGGAACAGGTTGAGATAGACGAAGAAGCGCGCGTAGCGGCCCTCGTCGCCGTTGTGCCGCACGTCCTCGCGCATGTAGCCCAGCGCGTAGATGTGGATGAGCGTGCCGACGCCGGTGACCACCAGCATCATCGTCACCGACAGCGTGTCCACCAGGAAGGCCCACTCCACCCGCAACTCCCCGACGCGCAGCCAGGTGGCGAAGGGGACGGTGACGGGCTTGAAGCCGTTGCCGGCCAGCGCGACGAACTGCGTCAGCGCGATGACGAACGATGCGGCGGAGGCCGTTACCGCCAGCAGCCCGGCGCGGTTGCCGCCCAGCCGCCTTCCGAACAGCGCATTGACGGCGAACCCGGCCAGCGGGAAGAGGACGAGGAGGGGAACGAGGGAAAACATAGGCATCCCTCATCTCTGCTCTCCAATCTCGAATTACTTCTCAATGGAGATTGGAGATTGGAGATTGGAGATTGGAGATTGGAGATTAGCTATCCTTTCAACTGGCTCAACTCATCCAGGTTGATGCTCTTTTTGGTGCGGAAGATGGTGACGATGAGGGCCAGCCCCACGGCCACCTCCGCCGCCGCCACGACCATGATGAAGAACACGAACACCTGACCGTGCACGTCCAGGAACTGCCGCGCGAAAGCGATGAACGCCAGATTGGCCGAGTTCAGCATCAACTCGATGGACATGAAGACGATGAGCGGGTTGCGGCGCGTAAGCACGCCGGTCACGCCGAGCGCAAACAGCATCGCCGAAAGCGTGACGAAGTAGGAGGTGGGAAGGGTGGGGAACACGGTGACCGCTTTCTTATCTGATGACTACTTTCTACTTTTCGTCTGGGGAAAGTAGAAAGTGGTAAGTCGTCAAGTCTTTTATTGCTTACGACTAAGTTCGTCCCGCGTCAGCACGACCGCGCCGATCAGGCCGGCGACCAGCAACAGGCCGGCGACCTGAAACGGCAGGGCGAAATCGGTGAACAGCGTCCGGCCGATGGCGTGCGGGTCGCCGAAGGCGCGCGCACGCGAAGTGCGCGTCATGCCGCCTCGAAGATGCCCTTTACCGCAGCCCGCATCTGTTCGGTCACCGCGGCTACAGGCTGCTCACCGTCAATCTCTACCAATTGCCCGCGCCGGCGATAAAACTCCTCTAGCGGCGCCGTC
>JANWXR010000284.1 GCA_025057205.1 Anaerolineales bacterium
AGCCGCTTGCCCATGCCGTCCAATCCCAAATTTCTACTCTCCTTGAGTCACTTCCTCGTGCTGCCATCATCGCCGAGACCTTCGACCGTCACTCCGGCATCGTCCTGACGCGCGACCTGGCCGAGGCCGTTGCCTTGGCGAACGAATATGCGCCCGAGCATCTGTGCCTGGCGGTGCGCGACCCGGAGCGCTGGGCCGAGCAAATCACCTGTGCCGGCGGCCTCTTCCTCGGCGAAGGCTCCTTCGAGGTGCTGGGCGATTACGTCGCCGGGCCGAGTCACGTCATGCCCACAGGTGGCAGCGCGCGCTTCGCCTCGCCACTCTCGGTGCTGGACTTCGTGCGCTTCACCAGCATCATCGCCCTCGACCCGGCCACCACCGCCCGCCTCGCGCCGCACGCCGCGCGCCTGGCACAGGCCGAGCAGTTGGACGCGCACGCCCTGGCGGCGAGGGTGCGGGGAGAGTAGAGGGTAGAAAGTAGAAAGTAGAAAGTAGAAAGTAGCGAGTAGTGAGTGTTGCACAGTCCTTTCATCTCTGGAGCGATACGCAACGGGCAACACGCAATACGCAATACGCAACACGTTCCCATCATCGAACCGATGAACGTCCAATCCCTCATCCGCCCCGACATTCTTACGATGGAGCCGTATGCGCCCATCGTGCCGTTCGAGGTGCTTTCCGCGCGGCTGGGGCGCGACTCGCAAACCCTCATCAAGCTCGACGCGAACGAGAATCCCTACGGCCCCAGCCCGAAGGCCCTTGCCGCAATCTCCAATCTCCAATCGCACCACATCTATCCCGATCCCGAATCCACCGCCCTGCGCGCTGCGCTCTCGCGGCACACCGGCCTGCCTGTTGAAAACCTGCTGGCCGGCGCAGGCGCAGACGAACTGATTGACCTGGTGCTGCGCCTCTTCCTTCAACCCGGTGACCGTGTGATTGACTGCCCGCCCACCTTCGGCATGTACCCGTTCGACACCGCCCTCAACGCCGGTCAGGTGGTCGCCATCCCGCGCCGCCCCGATTTCTCGGTGGATGTTGACGCCATCATCAATTCTCAGTCATCAGTCTTCAGTCCTCAGTCATCTCCCAACCGCCCTAAACTTTTATTCCTCGCCTCCCCCAACAACCCCGACGGCTCGGTCATTTCAGATGCCGACCTGAAGCGCCTGCTTGAGCTACCGCTGGTGGTGGTTTTGGACGA
>JANWXR010000285.1 GCA_025057205.1 Anaerolineales bacterium
GCGGGACGCAGATATGGACGGAGATGGGCTGCATGTTACAGACATAACCACGCTGGGCGGTACTCAGATATGGACGGATATGGTCTTCGAATTGCTTTTCGGTTACACGGGTTGGGATGGTGCTCATGGTGGTGAACTCCAGTAGAGTTTTTCACCTATCATGCAGCATTATCGCCTTTTTGGAAAGTTTGAATCAGTTCACTGAAAATAGCTCGAATTTTGTACGCCTTGCCGTAAATCAAACTGGAAATCGCTCTAGGTGATGCTCTGCTGGCTGTGGCCGGGCAGCGCCGTCGGCGTGCGGCTCGGCGTGGGCGGGATGGTCGGCGTGTTGCTGGCCGTTGGCGTCGGCATTGCGGTACTGCGGCTGCCATCCGAGGTGTTAGCGCAGGGGCAGGTGATCTCCCGCTAGTTCGGGGCCATGATTGCCGAGCAGAAGGGAAATAGGAAGGGCCGGGGCTGCTGTAAACAAAAGCCTCGCGCTGTGGGGGTGTCGTCTCCAGGCAAAGAAAAGCCGTCAGTTTTTCGTGTATGGCTCAACGAGCTTCAGCCCGGGAATAGCAGCGTAATGCTTTTGATTGAAGGTATACAACGGCAAATCCAGAGATACTGCGAGCTGGCCAATGAGCGCGTCGATAATGCCCAGATTGTGACTGAGATGATAGCTTGCAAACACCGAAACGGCTTCATCACAGACTTCCGGTGAAGGCCAGACAACGCTGTAATACGCAAGTTCTTTCTGCAAGCGCTGTTGTTCAGCGCGAGTTTTGTAGCCCTGGAGCAATTCCATGACCACAAAACCGGGCAGCAGAAGTTCGTCGTCGCCAAGCTGGTCAAGCCCAGGCGACGGCTGGCGCGTGCTCGCGCAAAAGGTCAATCATCACGTCGGTGTCCACCAGCACCATGCGCTAGCTCCGGCGCTGGGCCTCGGCGCGCAGTTGGCGAGCATAGGCCGCGCTGTCCTGAATATCCCTGCGGTTTTTCCACAGCCCAATCAGCCTGGAGCGGCGGAGTTGGCGGGCCGTCAGCGCACGGCGAGCCGCTTTTCTGGCCGGCCTGGCCAGCAGAATCATTTCAATCTGCTCGCCCTTCTTATAGGGTAATCCGGTAATAGCATAGGACTTACGCAGTTGCCATAAGTGTTTTAGACTAGCGGGTATGAACCCTGCCAAATGCGACGCACTTGACTAC
>JANWXR010000286.1 GCA_025057205.1 Anaerolineales bacterium
GTAAGGCCGCACGCGGATAGCAGTCACGTGAGGCGCGGCGCGCAGCCTCTTCGGCGGCGCGGCGCTGGCGCTCGGCCTCCTCGGCGGCCTGGCGCTGGCGGCGCAGGAACTCCTCGGTTTTGCGAAGCTCGGCCTCCTGCCGCATCCACTCGCGGGCGACGTCGCGTTCGGAGCGGCGGCGGTTGCGGCGCGGGCGCTCCCCGTACTCGGTTGCCGGCTCGGCCCAACCCTCGTACACCACGCGCGAACGGGCGGCCTGCTGGGCGCGCTCGCGGGCATCGTAGTCGCGCCGCTTTTGTGGGTCGCTGAGGATGGCGTAGGCGGCGTTGATTTTCTTCAGGCGCTCCTCGGCGTAGCGGCGCACGTTCTCGCTTGCGCCGAGCAGCCGGTCGGGATGATAGAGCTGTACCTGAATGCGGTAAGCGGCCTTAATCTCTTCCGTCGTCGCGTTCTCGGCAACGTCGAGCAGTTGGTAAAGGTTCACCCGATAACTGTACCAACGTCAGCGCCGGGTGGCAAGCAAAAGGCTAAGGGGTGCATTTCTATTTTTGGCCGGGCCGCACCCTGAGCGGAGGCCCGCAGTTTTTGCGGGCCGTAGTCGAAGGGGCGGCCAATAATCTGAAATGCACCCAGGCTAAGGACGTGGTGTTCAATTCCCCCAGGCGCGCAACGCCGCTTCGGGCACCCAGAACTGTCCGTAGCCCAGCACAGCAAGAGAGAGGGAGACGAACATTAGAACCACGCCAAAGGCGATGAGCACGCGGTCGTGCGGGCGATAGGTCAACTCGTCCAGCCAGGTGCGCGGCTGCGTGCCGAAGGCGCGCAAGTCCATCGCGTCAATCGTGTCCTCCGCGCCGACGATGGCATGGATGGTTACCGGCACAATCAGCGGCGCCAGTTTGCGCACTTGCTGGATTGGGCCGCCGCGGATTTTCTCCAGCTCATAGCCGCGAGCGCGCTGCGCGTCCATCGTCATGGCGAAGTCGCGTGCGAATGTGGGCACGAAGCGCATGGTCAGGTCCATAGCGTAGGCGATCTTATCCGGCAGCCCCAGCCGTCGAAAAGTGACCCCATACAGCGCCGGGTTGAGTGTGTAGGGGATGATCATGACGGACAGGCTAAAGACGCGCACGAACTGGCTGAGGGCAAAGAAGACCCGCTCGACGGTGATATCCAGGGTGGGCC
>JANWXR010000287.1 GCA_025057205.1 Anaerolineales bacterium
GCTAAGCGAAGCCGAAGCGGCAGTCGAAGGGGCGGCACGTTCCCTGACAACCTTTGCGTGCACACTATCGAGGAGAGCTTCGACTGTAAGGATGAAGGAAAACCAACAGAGCGCAGCCGGTGGCTGCGCTCTGGGATTGGACGGGCCCGCTTGCGTTACCGACTCATTCGTTTACGAGTTGCTGCCTGGCGTAGGGGTGACGTTGGCCGGCGGTGCGCCGAAGCGGCCGAACTTGCCGAAGCCGCGTGGGCCAAACCCGAAGAAGCCGAACGGCCTCTCCGCAGCCGGCCCCCAGTAGCCCTTGTCGAGGCCTTCCAGCAGCCAGTCCGCGTGAGCGCGCGTGAGCGTGCCGTTGGTCACCGCCTGCTCGATGGCGGTGCGAACTTGCGCGACGCAGGCGGCGGTCACGGCATCCCGTACGTCCTGAAGGTCTACGCCAGCCTTCTCGGCCAACTGCGAGAGCGTGGCGCCGCCCCACAGTTGGGTGCGCAGCTCGTCCACGGTCATGTTGAGCGCCTTAGCCGCCGCCGTCAGGCCGGCTTCGCCGCAGAAACCGCCGCGCCCGCCGCCGCGATGCGCCAGCGTGTCCGTTGCGGTCGCTGCCGCCGCCGGCTGAATGTAGGTGAGGGCGCTCAGGCCGAGCACGCCGGCCAGAACGGCCAGAACCACGATGCCAAGTGCCTTGCCCGTCAGTCGTACCAGTGTTGACATGTTCATCTGCTCCTTTCAACGTGTGTTCTTGGGCTCCGTCGTCCTGAGAATAGGCGAGAGTGATTTAAAACCGGCTTAGGAGAGATGAACGCTGACTAAACGTCGTGCGTGTCGTAGGCAGGAGTCCGCTTCGGCGGGTGACTACGAAATATCCAAAACAAAGTTGAAGGTGGCGGCTCGGCCGTTCTCTGCGGGCTGCTCCTTTAGCAATAACGCGCTGTTGAAGAGGCGGTCGCCGGCATTTCTCGGTTCGTCAGGGAAGTACAACTGCGTGGTGAGCACAGGCCGGTTGGGCGCCTGCACTTTGACGTGAATGTGGCGCGTGCGGCCCGGGTACAGGCCGGGCACGATGGTTTCGAGCGTATAGCGGCCCTGTTCGTCGGTGAACTGGTGCCCGCGCAGCTTGTAACCGACGTTGTCGTACTGGCCGGCGTCGTCCGCGTGCCAGAA
>JANWXR010000288.1 GCA_025057205.1 Anaerolineales bacterium
CTTTGGCAAATGGAACTTTTGGTGCCAGATATGGCGGCTTGATGCTTTGCCTGACCGCCATATCTTGTGTCCGAGCCGGGATTTGCCAGACTCCAGTAAAATAAGAGTCAGATAGGCCAACAGGCCCGAATTACTGAGAACGCTAAGGAAGCACTGAGTGCGCTTCAAATGGCCTTCCTCAGCGCCTTCAGTGAACTCAGCGGTTCAGCGATTCCAACGTTTTTGAACCACCACGTCCGGAGGTCATCATGTCTGAGGTAGCACGCACACTCTCCCACATGCTGCGCCGTCAGTGGCGACGCAGCGCCCGCGAAAATCGAAGCGAAGAGCGCTCACTCATTGGCTGGTTGTTCCGGCTGCTGCTGTTGCCCTTCCGGCTAGTCCTTGGGCTGGCCGGCTTCATCATCGGCCTGGTAGGGCGCGCCGTCGCCTTCGTGCTTGGCCTGGCGCTGCTCCTCACCGGTGCGCTCCTCAGCCTGACCATCGTCGGAGCAGTCCTCGGCATCCCGCTTGCGCTGCTCGGCCTGCTGCTGATGGTGAAGGCGCTCTTCTAAAACCCGCGCCGTTTATCGCTTCGTGCGTGTTGCGTAGTCCTAAACGGATTACGCAACACGCAACACTTAAACCATCACCGGCTCTTCATACACCCCAAAAACTTCCTTCATTACACCCACAATTTCGCCGAGCGTAGCGTAGGCGCGCACGCAGTCGAGGATGTAGGGCATAGTGTTTTCGGTGCCGGCGCAGGCGATTCGCAACCGGTCGAGCGTCTGGCCTACCCGCCCACTGTCGCGCGTGGCCCGTAGAGTCTTCAGCCGGTTCACCTGCCGCTCGTAGCCTTGCGGGTCCATTTCGAGGATGGGGATACGGATAGGCCTATCCTCCACATACTCATTGACGCCGACGATGGTGCGCTGCTTCGTGTCAATCTCGCGCTGGTAAGCGTAGGCGGCGTCGGCGATCTCCTGCTGGAAGAAGCCCTTGAGGATGGCCGGCACCACGCCACCCAGCTCTTCGATGCGACGGAAATAGGCGCGGGCCTGTGCCTCCATCTTGTTGGTCAAAGCCTCGACGAAGTACGAGCCGCCGAGCGGGTCCACCGTGTTGGTCACGCCGGACTCGTGAGCGATGATTTGCTGCGTGCGCAGGGCGATGGT
>JANWXR010000289.1:0-472 GCA_025057205.1 Anaerolineales bacterium
GTTGATAGTAGAGAAAGGTCGGCATGTTAATGGTGACGATGCCCGTCGCCGGCAGCTCGGCGGCCAGGCGCAGCGCCAGTGTCCCGCCCATCGAGAGGCCGATGACGAAGATGCGCTCACAGTTCTGGCGTAGCAAGTGGTAGCCGTCAAGGACGGAGGCGTACCAGTCACGCCAGTGCGCGCGGTTGAGGTCAGGGCCGTATGCACCATGGAAAGCCAGACGCACGCCGTGAGCGGTCAGCCCATCTGCGTGCAACGCCTCGCCGATGGGGCGCACGTCGCGTGTTGCGCCGGTGAAGCCGTGAAGGAGCAGGGCGCCGGTGGGACCACCGTGAAGATAGAACGGTTCGGCGCCGGCGCGGAGGAAAAGCTTCATGGTGGATAACCAATGATTGTTGAGCGCGGTTTAGGTCAGTGTGCACGCAAAACCTGTCAGCCGCACCCTGAGCGGACGCTGAGCGAAGCGAAGCGG
>JANWXR010000289.1:482-1145 GCA_025057205.1 Anaerolineales bacterium
TGTAACTGATTCTGGGGGTATACCATTTTTTTGTTGGGGGGGGTTTTGGCCGGGGTCCACCAAAACCGTTTCCGCCCCCCCCTGCGGGGCCGCTGCGCCACGCCACGCGGCAGTCGGAGGGGCGGCACGTTCCCTGACAACCTTTGCGTGCACACTTAGGTCACGATTTCAGGAACACGAACGGACACGAATAGAGGGAACACAAATGGGCGCGAATAAGGGTGTATGGGCACGAAGATGCGCGAAGTCATCCTGACTCCACTCCAACACTGATTCCTTTACACAGAAGAAGTACTGTACTCGAATTTAGACTAAATTGGGCGGCCGACTTGCCGGCCAGCCGTCCGATGGCAGAATCGGGGTATGACTAACTCCTCCACTGCCGCCGAACACCTTAACCGACTGTAGGCCTTTCGTCAACAGGTCTACGCGCGGCTGGGGCCGGCGCAGAAGGTCTACTTCCGGCGTTTTGCCGGCGATCACGGGTATCGTTTCGCCAAACCGTCGTTGCGGTGGACTCTGCCGCGCTTCCGCACCCCGGAGCAGGCCGAGTGCCGGAGCGACCGGATGCCGTTCCTGACCTGGGAACTGTGGCTCGCCCGACCGCCGGTGAACGAAAAAACCCTGCCCTGGCAGAAGCCGATACGCCGCTTATCGCCGGGC
>JANWXR010000028.1:0-11667 GCA_025057205.1 Anaerolineales bacterium
GCCCTCCTTGCCTGTCATCACACCTTCGGATTCTCCCAACTCCGACGACGGCTCTTCATCTCTCGTCCGCGTGGCCGGAGACGCTGCGCTGCTCTGACCTGCCCATGCCTGTCCCATCACGCGACGGGCAGGTATTGCGCTCCTTGCGTTGAGCAATAGCCCACCCGTTATCGGCTGCTCTAAAATCTCGCGTCCGGCTCGGCGTACAATTGGGCACAAGGAGCGCACAGATGAACCCCTTTGATTTTTTTGATGACCTGGATGACCACCTGGAAGACCTGGGTCGTCTGGGACGGCGCGGCTGGGGCAAGCGCCGCCGCTGGGGAGGCGGCATGGGCGGCTGGGTGTTCCCGGCGCTGATCCTGGGCCGCATCGTGCAGGAGGTGCTGGAACAACAGTCACGACAGAAGTCGGGCAGCTCACCCTGGCCACAGCCGCAGACGCCAAGCGGGCCGCCGCCCTCGCCCTGGGGAAGCAGCGAGGCCAAACCCGTTGAAAAGACTACGCGCTGCGTGAACTGCAATCAGAATGTGCGCGCAGGTTACTCCTTCTGCCCGTACTGTGGACGCAGCATCACCAAACGGGAATGCTTCTATTGCAGCCGCGACATTCGGGCCGACGCCGAGCGCTGCGCAGGCTGCGGCGCGCCCGCCGGCTTCGCCCGGCGCACGTAGACGAACGGTGAACAGGCCGTGACTGCGCTTCCCACCTTCGCGCCCAGCGCTAACCAGCTCGATACGCTGACGCGCATCAACCTCGGCGACGTGTACGAAGCGCTGGGCGTGGCGCACTGGCGGCGCGGCCGATTCTTGCTCGACGCGCTGTTCTGGCTGCCGGCGCGGCACTTCGCCCGGCAGGTCATCCACTTCGATACGCTGGTCGGTGAGCGCGGCCTGCCTGCCGCCGCCGAGTGGCTCATTCGCTTGTACATTCATCAATTGCAAGTGGCCGGGCGCGAGCATGTGCCCGAGTGCGGGCCGGCGCTGCTGCTCTCCAATCACCCCGGCCTATCCGATACGCTGGCCGCCTTCATCGCCATCAACCGCGACGACCTGCTCATCATCGCCCGCGAGCGGCCCTTCACCAAAGCCCTGCCCAATATCAACCGCAAGCTGATTTACGTCCCGGATGACACGCTTGGGCGCATCGCAGCCACGCGCGCCGTGCTCTACCGTCTGCGCGAGGGCGCCATCATCCTCACCTGCCCGGCCGGGCGCATCGAGCCGGACCCGGCGGTGATGCCCGACGCTATCGCCTCGCTGGAGGGCTGGGCGCAGAGCATCTCGTTTTATGCGCGCAACGTGCCGGAGCTGAAGATCGTGCCGATGATCGTCAGCGGCGTGTTCGCGCCGGGCGCGCTGCGCAACCCGCTGACACGCCTACGCAGAACGCGTGCGGGCCGCGAACACATGGCGGCGATGTTGCAGGTGTTGTGGCCGGGCTATCAGCGGGTGACGGTGCGCGTGGCGATTGGCCTGCCGCTGCTCGCCAAAGACCTGCTGGCAGCAAAGCGCGACCCGACGCGCGCCACCATCGAGGCCGCGCGCGCCCTTATCGAGCATCCGCCCACCGACTGGCAAACCCTCGTCACCGGCATCCGTTGATCCCGGCTGCTGCTTTTCTCATGCCCCGTCTGACCTCTTCGCAATTCATGGCTGCGCTGCCGGCGGCGGTGCGCCCACACCTACCCCCTGCCCTGCAAAAGTTTCGCAGCGTGCATCGCAGCTGGCTCTGCCAGTTGTATTACACCGACCCGCGCCTGCACTATGAAGTCTGGAACCTGGGCGAGCGCCGCAATAGGCTGGAGATCGGCCTGCACTTCGAGAGCCGCGACCGGGCCTTGAACGCCGCCCTGCTGCGCGGCTTCTCCGCCCGGATGGTCGCGGTGAAGGCAATCCTCGGCCCGCAGTGGGAGGCCGAGCATTGGGACAAGGGCTGGACGAAGGTGTACGAGACTGTGCCCTACGAACCGTTCAGCACGGAGGTGCTGGACGCCGTTGCCCGGCGACTGGCGCGGGCGATAACCGTGTTGCAGCCGCTCTGGGAGGAAATCCAGAGAAGGTTGGGGAAATGAGGGGAGGGAAAAGAGGGAAAGGAAGGAAGGCGCGCTTTCGTTCTAAAAATTGCTCTGCGCGTCAATCATGCCTTCCTCGCGCGCGCGGCGGTCGAAGTAGCGATAAGCAACGAAGGCAACGATGCCGAAGCCGACGGCGATGAGCATCAGGATGCCGAACAGTTCGGCGTTGGAGAAGGCGGAAAGCGTCGGGAAGGCTGCTGCGCCCGGCCCCAGCAGCGCGCGCCGGATCAGCTCCAGCCAGTACGTCATCGGCAGCAGAAAGCCGACGGGTTGTAGCCAGACCGGCAGGATGGACAGCGGGAAGACTGCGCCGCTGAACAGGTAAAGCGCTGCCGCCGTCGCCTCGCCGACGAACCACGGCTCGGTGCGAATAATCAACGTCCACGAGCCGATGATGATTCCCATAAAGGCCAGGCAGACAATGCCCAGTGCTAACGCGGCGAAGAACATCGGCCAGTCCACGCCCAGCGGGTTGAAGGGCACGCCGAAGAACAAGACGCCCGCCACTAGCGTAATCACCACGGCAATAGTTCCGGTGGTAAAGCGAGCCACTGCTCGGCCAAATAGATAGATGGGGATGCTGACCGGCGCGATGTAGATGTACTTGAGGGAACGGTAGCGCTCGCGGTCGTCGAGGATGGAGAACGACGCCCCGGCCATCACCTCTGTCACGTAAATGTAGAACGCATTGCCCAGATAGATATAGCTATAGATGGGCGAGTCCGGCCCGGCCTGCGAGACGGCGTTGTACATGAACACCAGAATCAACACGCTGGCGATGGGTTTGGCGATGGAGAAGGCCAGGAACAGGAACGGGTCTGTCCAATTGGATTCGATCTGCCAGCCCAGCCAGGCCGCGGGAAAGAAGGAGCGGGAAAAAGTCTTGAACATGAAAGGGGCCTTTACTTTCTCGGTTTTCCCTCTTATCTTCTCCTGTCCGTCAACGTCCCCTCCTCAATCGCCTTTCTTTCCATGAAGTCCAGCCAGAACTTCGCGGCAGCGATGAAGACGACGGCCAACACGGATAGGATGGCGATCTCGACTTCGACCGAGAGGAAACCCAGGGACGGGCCGCTGGCAAAGACGAGCTGGCGCATGGCGTCCATGCCGAGGGTGAGCGGCAGCACCGAGGCCGCCAGCGCCACGGCAAAACCGAAGCTCTTCACCGGGAAGTAGAAACCGGAGATGAAGTACACCGGCTCTTGCAGGGCTGTGGCAATCTGCCAGGCCTCGCGCCCCCAGAGCAGAAAGAGCGAAGCCAGCAACATGCCCAGCCCGTACAGCGCGGCCATCGTCAGCACAAAGACGGCGAAGAGCTGGAAGTAGCTGGAGACGGCAAAGGAGATGCCGAACAACAGCGTCCCCAGCACGGTGATGACCAGCGCCCGCAGACAGGTCGCCAGCATGCCGCCCAGCGCCATGCCCAGCAGGATGGCCATCAGCGAGTTCGGCGCCATGATGTACAGCGCCAGGTTGCCGCTCTCCTTTTCCCAGTACAACTGTGAAGCCATCGCCCAAATCACGTTCAGCCAGAAGGCCGTCATCGCGCCGCCCATCACCACAAAGCCGATGTAATCCTCGGGCGCCTGTATGGCGCGATAGACGTAGATGTAACCGACCGTCGCCAGAAACGGCAGGAACGTCTCGAAGAAGATCCACGCCTTCTCACGCTGCTGGCCGATGACGCGCGGGTAGGCGCGCGCCACGATGGTGCGCACGAACAGCCGCCAGCCGCGATCGGGGGGACGGGTGGTAATCAGAGTGGACATGACTTACGTGCAGTTGAGCAGGTTTGGCCGTGACCGTTCTTCATCGGTGAACCGCGCCTCACCCGCCCATGAGTTCCTGTTCTCCGGCCTTCTCGGCTTCGGTCATGCTCATGCCGACCAGGTCTACGAACACATCCTCCAGCGTCGGCTCGCGCTTTTGCAGGTTGAGGATGTGCGCGCCGTGCGTGTTGAGCGCCGTGACCACGCCGCCCAGCGCCTCGTCGGCTTCAAGGATCAGGTCAAGCTCCGACCTGCCGTCCTGCGGGCTATGGACGACCTTGCGCACGCCGGGCAGCTGCTCGAAGGCCGCCAGCACGCCGTTGCGCAGCGGGCTGACCTCCAGCTTGAAGATGGCCTCGCGCTGCAAGCGCCGCTTCAGGTTGGCCGGCGAGTCGCAGGCCAGCACGCGCCCGTTGTTGATGATGGCGACGCGGTCGCACAGCTCGTCGGCTTCGACCATGTAGTGCGTGGTCAACAGCACGGTGCGGCCCGGGCGGTCGTCCATCCAGCGGCGCACGAAGTGGCGGATGTCGCGGCTGGCGCCGACATCCAGGCCGAGCGTCGGCTCGTCGAGGAAAATCACTTCGGGGTCGGTGAGGAAGCCGCGCACGATGTTCATCTTCTGGCGCAGGCCGGTGGACAGGTCGGAAGTCTTGGTGCGGGCACGGTCGGCCAGGCCGACGATTTGGAGCAACTCGTCAATGCGGGCATAGGTGGTTTTCGTATCCAGCCCGTAGAACTGGCCGAACATCCACAGGTTCTCGCGCACCGTCAGCAGGCCATAGCCAGAGGACTCGCCGCCGCTGACCATGTTGATGCGCGGGCGCACCTCCTGCGGCTGGCGGGCTACGTCATAGCCGGCCACGAACGCCCGGCCCGTGCTGGGCGCAAGCAGCGTGGTGAGGATTTTGATGAGCGTCGTCTTGCCGGCGCCGTTCGGGCCGAGCAGGCCGAAGAACTCGCCGCGCGGTACTTCCAGGTTGACGTCGGCAAGTGCGACGCGCTGTCTGGCTTCGCCCTTCTTCGCGCCGCGAATCTTGTAGATGCGCCCCAGGTTCTCGGTTTTGATGGCCGGTTGGTCGGACATAGAGACTTCACCTGTTCAAACAAAAAGACCGTGGACGGCGCTGCGCCCACGGTCCGGAGAGACGCCCGGAGAGTCGGCTCAGGGGCTGCAGGCGCAACAGGACCCGGTCGCGGCAGTGCCGCCCGTGTTCAGGCTGGTAACGCGATCCAGAACCGTCATGAAATGAGCGCCTGTCCTTCCTGCGGGATGCGGTGAGTGTAGCATACGGTCTGACCTCTCCGCAACCGGGCTGCACAAATGGGTGCATTTCAGATTATTGGCCGCCCCTTCGACTACGGCCCGCAAAAGCAGCGGGCCTCCGCTCAGGGTGCGGCCCGGCCAAAAAATAGAAATGCACCCGCACAAATCCTGCTGAGCACAACGGCGCCGGGATGATAGCACAGATGTTTGTAAAATAGAACGGATTTTTCAGTGGCGTAGGGTAATCGTAGGGAAGCCGTCAAATTCGGAACAAGTGGGCAGGCAAAGGGTGTGCTATTCTGACCGTCGGAAGGGCATAACTCTTCTTCTCCTCCTTGAGAGAGCCGCGGTCGGCGTCCGCGGCTCTCGCGATTCTGGACAAAGTCTTATAATCCCCGCCGTGGATGCCTCGCAACGCCAGATAACGCAAGCCGCCGGAGTCGTGATGGCGGCTTTTTTGCTGAGTAATCTGACCGGCCTGCTCCGCCAGATCTTGATCGCTGAGGCCTTCGGCACCAGCCGCGACTTCGATGCTTTTGCCGCCGCGGCCCGCTTCCCCGATCTGCTCTTCAACCTGGTGGCCGGCGGCGCGCTGGCCTCTGCCTTCGTGCCGACGTTCACCGGCTTGCTCGCCCGCGAGGACCGACCCGGCGCGTGGCGTCTGTTCAGCGGCGTTGTCAACCTGGTGGCACTCACGCTGGTGGCCGTCTCGATGCTCTCGGCCATCTTCGCGCCGCAGGTGGTGAGCGTCATCGCCGCCGGCCTCGCGCCGGAGGAACGCCCGCTGGCCACAGCGCTGCTGCGCATCCTGCTCATCTCCCCCACAATCTTAGGGTTAAGCGGCTTGCTGATGGGCGTGCTCAACGTCCACCAGAACTTCCTGCTGCCGGCGCTCGCGCCGACCTGCTACTGGCTGGGCATGATCTTCGGCCTGCTGTTCTGGTCGCCGACGCTCGGTATCTTCGGGCTGGCATGGGGCGCGGTGCTCGGCTCGGTGCTGCACCTGGCGATACAACTGCCCGGCCTGCGCGGCCTGCCGCAGTTGCGCTACACCTTCACCCTCGGCCTGGGAAATCCCCACGTGCGCGAGGTGGCCGTGCTGATGGGGCCGCGCCTGCTGGGCGTGGCTGCAGTGCAGCTCAACTTCCTGGTCAGCACGTCGCTGGCGACCTATCTCGTCGGCGGAGCGAGCGGGCTGGACTATGCCTGGCGAATCTTCACCATGCCGCAGGTCATCATCGCGCAGGCAATCTCGATTGCGGCCCTGCCCGCGTTCTCGGCGATGGCGGCGCGCGGCGAGCTTGGCGCGATGCGGGCCGGCCTGGCGGATACGCTGCGCCTGATCCTCTTTCTGACCGTTCCCGCCACCATCGGCCTGCTGGCGCTGTCTGCGCCGATTGTCGCCCTGCTCTTCGAACGCGGGCAATTCACCGACGCCTCGACATCGCTGGTCACCTACGCGCTGGTCTTTTTCACGCTCGGCCTGGTCAGCCACTCCGTCGTCGAGATCGTCTCGCGCTCATACTATGCAATGAAAGACACGTGGACGCCGGTGTGGGTGGGCGCAAGCGCGATGGCGCTCAACACGGCGCTGAACTTCCCACTGGCGGCCTGGTTCACCACGTTCGACGCGCCTCATGCCGGCCTGGCGCTGGCCAACACTCTGGCCACCACGCTCGAAATGCTGGCGCTGGTCTGGCTGCTGCGCCGCCGCCTGAATGGGCTGGACTTTGCGCGCGTGTGGCCGGGGCTGTGGCGCACGACTCTGGCTGCGCTGGGGATGGGCGCCGCGCTGATGGGCTGGCTCTGGCTGCTGGCCGGGCAACCGGCCTGGCTTATTAGTCTGGGTGGCGTAGCGCTAGGCGGCGCAATCTACTGGTGGTTGGCCGTGAACCTACACGTGCCGGAGGCGCGCCTGTTGCCGGAGATGGTTTGGAGCAAGATACGGGGGCGGTGAATATACAGGGAAACGAATGGGTACGAATGCGGGCGAGTGGACAGGGCAAGACACGAATGAACACGAATGGATACGAATGGGCACGAATTTTTTTCCTGATTCGGCTTCGCGCTAATTCGTGCAATTCGATGCGGAGTTTTTGGCAGCGAATGGCGCGAGTGCAGGCCAGGGGATAGGAAAAGACACGAATTGGCACGAACAGATACGAATGGGCACGAATTTTTTTCTCCTGATTCGGCTTCGCGCTAATTCGTGCAATTCGATGCGGAGTTTTTGGCAGCGAATGGCGCGAATGAACGCAAAATGGGACGGACGGGTCAAAGTGACGGCAATGCCGCCGCCCAAGCCTTATTTGCGAAGGGGGCCCAATAATCTCAGACGCCCAGCCCGACGACGATGGCCGTGACGACGCCGAGCACCACGCCGCCGAGCACTTCACGCGGGGTATGGCCCAGGCGCTCCTTCAGTTCCTTCTCCGCCATCGGGTGGCCGGTAAACAGCTCGTCCAGCATCAGGTTGAGGATGCGCGCATGGTCGCCCGCCTGCCGCCGCACGCCGGTCGCATCATAAATCACAATCATCGCAATCACCCAGGCAATGGCGAATATCGCCGAGTTGAAACCTTCCTGAACCCCGATGGCGATGGTGGTGCCAATGATGAGGGCGGAGTGCGACGACGGAAAGCCGCCCGCGCTGACCAGCAGCGTCCAGTCCCATTCGCGGCGGGCGATGAAGTGCAGCGGCGGTTTGATGATTTGCGCAATGAACCAGGCAATGAAGCCGGCCATCAGCGGCTTGTTGGCAATGATTTGATTGAAAAACTCTTCCATCCGCAACTGAAGGAATCTACGAGGGACACGAAGTTACACAAAGGGCTGGCAAGCCTCTTCATGTTTCTTCATGTTTCTTCATGTTTCTTCGTGTTCCTTCGTGTTCCTTCGTGTGACTTCTTGTGACTTCGTGTTCCTTCGTGTTCCTTCGTGTGACTTCGTGGATTCAGAATCTTCGCGGCCAGAGTGGTTGTCAGGGGCAAATCCATAGCTGTGCGGCCTGATCAGGCCGACGCGATTTACGTTTCTGCTTCGAAGTCTTCCAGCTTCTCGCCCACAAGTTGTTTGACCTTCAGCTCGGCGCTATCGAGCAGCTGCCCGCAGCGCGCCGCTAGCGCCTGCCCGCGCTCGAACAGTGCCAGCGACTCCTCCAACGGCAACTGGCCTGCCTCAAGCTGCTCGACCAGAGCTTCCAGTTCTTCAAACGCCTGCTCGAAGGTCATCTCGGCCGGGGGAACCCCGGTTTTCGATTTGCTTTTAGATTTGGCCGTCATGGCAACTCCAACGATTTCGAGAGGCCTGTCACCGGGTCGTGACCTCGACTCCGAACTCTCCATCGCTCACGCGCACCGTCAGGGCCTCGCCGGGCTGCACATCGTCCACGCTCCGCACGACGACGCCGCGCGGCTTACGGACGATGGCGTAGCCGCGCTGCAGCACCGCCGGCGGGCCGACCGCTCCTAGGATTTGCACCAGCCGGTTGTGCCGCTCGCGGGCCAGTTCGAGCTGATGCCGAACGGCGACGGCGGCGCGCGCCTGTAGTTCGATAGCGCGCTGGCGTGCCAGCCGCAGCTGCAACACCGGCGACAGCCGGCGCAGATGCACGCGCTGCTCGTTCAGGGCGGTGCGCCGCGCCGACAGCATCTCGCCCAGAGCCAGTGCCAACCGGTCGAAGGCAGCATCCACTTGGGCACGCAAATCATCCACTGAGACCGCGCTGACCAGCTCGGCGGCGGCGGAGGGGGTGGGCGCACGTACATCGGCCACAAAATCGGCGATGGTGAAGTCGGTTTCGTGGCCGACTCCGCTGATGGTCGGCACGGGCATGGCGGCCAGGGCGCGCGCGACGCGCTCATCGTTGAACGCCCACAGGTCTTCCAGCGAGCCGCCGCCGCGCGCGAGAATGATCACATCGGGCATGAGCTGCGCCAGAGCCTGCAAGGCAGTAACAATCTGCGCGGGCGCCTCCGGCCCTTGCACCAGCGTCGGCGCGAGGATGACCTCGGCCAACGGCAGCCGACGGCGCAGGATGTTGAGCATGTCGCGCAGGGCCGCGCCCGCCGGCGAGGTGACCAGGCCGATGCGGCGCGGGCGGGGAGGCAGCGGGCGTTTGCGCGCGCTATCGAACAGGCCCTCAGCCTCCAGCCGCGCCTTGAGCTGCATGAATTCCCGATACAGTGCACCCTCGCCCTGCGGTTGCAGGCTGGTCACGTCCAGTTGATACTGTCCGCGCGCCTCGTACAACGTCACAGAGCCGCTGACCTCGACGGCGTCGCCGTCGCGCGGTGTGTAGCGCTGATGGTTAACGCGGCTGCGCCACATGACGCAATTGACCTGCGCGTTGGCATCCTTCAGGCTGAAATACCAGTGACCTGAGGGATAAGCCCGGAAACCAGAAACCTCGCCCTGAACGCGCACGTCCTGCAACCGGAAGTCGGACTCAAGCTGCTGGCGTACGTAGCGGTTGAGGTCAGTAACCGTCCAGGTTTCGGGGCCGAACTCAGCCTGGCCAAAGAGGGGCAGGTTCACGCAAGCGATGGTAGCCGAGCGAGGGAGGGGTGTCAATGCGGGATCGCTGAGACACTGAAGGGGCTGAGGGCATTGATCCATTCCAAAAACCTGGCTATGTCACGAAGAGATAGGATGGATCATTGATGCGCTGAAGAGGTTGAGGCCACTAAATCGTTCGGAAGTGCAGTTGGATGAGATGACATGGTCTTGGTCTGTTCTTGCATGGGCACACCCGTAAACCTTCAGCGCCTCGGCGTTTCAGCAATTCCGCCACTGCGATATACTCTCCGAATGCGACCTTCCAAAGTTTGCCCTGCACAGGCTATTGTAATCTTCGTGTGGCTGCGCGAGTTTAAAAAGTATGCTACGGCGTTCGGCCTGGCACTGGCGATCTCGGCGTGCGCAATGGCGCCGACGCCCGCCACGCCCACGGCCACGCCCACCGCCACGCGCCAGATCCTTCAACCGGACCCAACTCCCACGCCTGCGCCGGCGACGCTGACCCTCTGGCTGCCGCCGCAGTTTGCGCCCGGGCCGGATGACCCTGCCGCACAGACTCTGGCGCGCCAGCTGGCCAACTTCGAGCAGACGCATAACGTGCGCGTGACGGTGCGCGTCAAGGCCGAGACCGGCCCCGGCGGCCTGCTCGACTCGCTGCTGGGCGCCTTCACCGTCGCGCCGCAGGCGTTGCCGGATGTCGTCGCGCTTCCGGCGGATGACCTGGCCCGCGCCGCGCGCGCCGGCGTGCTGGTTCCTCTGGACTTGCTGCTGCCTGCGGAGACGCTCACCGACACCTATCCGTTCGCACAAACATTGAGTCGTGTGGAGGGACGCTGGGTGGGTGCGCCTTTCGCCGCCGACGCTCGCGTACTGGTCTATGACACCAGCCTCTATGACGCCGCGCCGCTGCGCTGGGCCGATGTCGTCACCGGCACGCTCATCTTTCCCGGCGGTGAAAGCGACGGCTTGACCTTGCTGAGCGATTACCTTGCGCTCGGCGGCAGCCTGACCGATGACGCCGGCCAGCCTGCCCTCGACGCGGCCCGGCTGGCGCAGGTCTTCGCCCAGCTGCGCGCGTTGCAGGAAGCCGAACGCCTCTCGGCGGCTGTGCTGACGTATGATGATCCTACGGAGACCTGGCAGGTATTCCGCGAACGACGCGCCGGGCTGGCGTTGACCACGGCGCGCTGGTATCTGCGCGAGGCCGACCGCATGAGGCGGTCTGCTGCCGCCCTGCCGCCCACCGCCGAGGGCGCGCCCTTTACGTTGGCCGAAGGATGGAGCTGGGCCATCGTCAACCGCGACGCCGGGCGCGAGCTGTCGGCGTTGCTGGTACAGGCGCTGATTGCACCGGACGCGCTGGCCGAGTGGACACGGGCCGCGCGCTGGTTGCCGCCGCGCCCAAGCGCGCTGGCGGCCTGGGGCGATGACCCGTTTGCCCCGCTGGCCGCCGAGGCGCTGACCCGCGCGCAGCTCCGCCCGCCCGCCGAAATCCTCACCACCTTCGGCCCGCCGTTGCGCTCGGCGCTGAGCGATGTACTTAGCGGCCGGGCCACACCGGAGACTGCCGCGCAGCAGGTCGCCGGCGCAAGGTGAGAGGCAGGGGAACGCCATTGGGGAAACGGCATAGCGCCAACGTCCTGCTAGCCGTGCCGCCCCCCTCGCTATAATCCGTAATCGCCAATCTTCAGTCTCAGTCTTCAGTCTTCAATCTTCAATCTCCAGTCTTCAATCTCAACCCCATGACCATCCAATTCGGAACCGACGGCTGGCGGGCTGTCATCGCGGAAACGTTCACCTTCGAGAACCTGCGCCTGCTCGCACAGGGCATTGCAGATGCGGTAGCCGCGCCTGACTGGAGTCAGGCCGGTGTCAACGACTATGACCCGCGGCTGATGGTCGTCGGCTTCGACACACGCTTCCTTTCCGACCGATTCGCCATCGAGGTCGCACGCGTGCTGGCCGCCAACGGTCTGTCCGTCCTGCTCACTCAGGCTGACGCGCCCACGCCGGCGGTCTCCTACGCCGTGAAGCAT
>JANWXR010000028.1:11764-18348 GCA_025057205.1 Anaerolineales bacterium
ACTACCACGCGGCGGGCGGCATCATGATTACGGCTTCGCACAACGCACCGCGCTACAACGGCGTCAAGCTCAAAGCGGCCTTTGGCGGCTCGGCGCTCAACGAGCAATGCCGGCAGGTGGAGGTCTTTTTGCACGACAACGAGGCACGCGCACGCGGCCCGAACCTGATGGACTATGAGAAGGCGGTCAGCGCCGGCCTGATCAAGCGCTTCAACCCGATGCCGGCCTACTTCGATCACTTGCGCACGCTGATTAACTTCGACGTGATTGCCGCCAACCCGCAGCGGCTGGTGGTGGACTCGATGTACGGCTCCGGGCGCGGCGCCATCAAGGCGATTTTGCAGGGCACCGGTTGCGAAGTCTTCGAGATTCGCGGTGAGATGAACCCCGGCTTCGGCGGCGTGCACCCCGAGCCGATTGCAAAGTATCTGGGCGCGACGATGGGCGCAATCGCCGCCGGCCACGGGTCCTTTGCCGTGGCGACGGACGGCGACGCCGACCGCACCGGCGCGATGGACGGACGCGGCCAGTTCGTGGACCCGCACAAAATCATGTCGCTGGCCATGAAGTATCTGGTCGAAAAACGCGGCTGGCGTGGCGCTGCCGTCAAGACGGTCTCGACCACGCGCATGATCAACCGGCTCGCTGCACAGTACAACGTGCCCTGCTACGAAACGCCGGTCGGCTTCAACCACATCGCCGATTACATGCTGACGCAGGACGTGCTCATCGGCGGCGAAGAGTCGGGCGGCATCAGCATCAAAGGCCACATCCCCGAGGGCGACGGCGTGCTCCTTGGCCTGCTGCTACTGGAGATCGTGGCCGAATCCGGGACGACGCTGGAAGAGTTGGTGGCGCAGCTGCTGCGCGATTACGGCCCGGCGCAGTACGCGCGTAAAGACTTGCGCCTGGCGCGGCCTGTGGCCAAAAAGGAAATGGTGCGCCGCCTGACCGAAAGCGCCCCGGCTTCCATTGCCGGCCTGAAGGTGGTGGCGGTGGAGAACCTGGACGGCGTGAAGTATGTGATGGACGACGACTCGTGGCTGCTCATCCGGCCTTCAGGAACGGAGCCGGTGTTGCGGGTTTATGCCGAAGCGCGCAGCGACGAAGCGGTGGCGGGGCTGCTGGCTTACGGACAACAGGTGGCGGGCGCTGCCTGAGAACCTGACTCTGCTGTGCGCGAGTTCGTCCCCTCTTTCCATCGTTATCTGGCATCCAAAAAGACGGTAGATGACCGCGCGCTGAACGCGCTCGTCTGGGAGACGCTGGCGCAGTTGCTGAAAGGTCGTGAAGAGCGTCTGACCGTGCTGGAGGTGGGCGCCGGCATCGGCGTGATGGCCGAGCGCCTAGTCGAGCGCAGGCTGCTGACGCGCGCCGCGTACACACTACTGGACGAACAGCCGGAGAACATCGCGATAGCCCGCGAGCGCCTGGCCGCCTCGCCGCTGAAGTTGACCCTGCTGGCCGCCGACGCGCTGGAGTTCTGCGCCCGGCCCGAGCAACGTGGCGGTTACGACCTGCTCATCGCCCACGCCTTCCTCGACCTGCTTGACTTGCCGACCGCCCTGCCGTTGCTGTTGCAGGTGCTCAAGCCGGGCGGCCTGTTCTACTTCACCCTGAACTTCGACGGCGCGACCATCTTCCAGCCGGAGATTGACCCGGCATTCGACGCGCGCCTCGAGGCGCTTTACCACAGGACGATGGACGAGCGTATCACGAAGGGCCGGCGTTCGGGCGACAGCCGTAGCGGGCGGCATCTGTTCGGATTGCTGCGCCAGTGCGGCGCGGAGATTCTGGCGGCGGGCAGCTCCGACTGGACGGTGTTCGCCGGGCCGGACGGCCATTACCCCGCCGACGAGGCGTACTTTCTACGCTTTATCCTGCACACCTTTCACGGCGCGCTGCGCGGTCATCCCGAAATCGAAACGGCACGCCTTGATTCGTGGATGGCCGAGCGTTACGCGCAGCTCGAACGCGGGGAGTTGGTGTACATCGCGCATCAGATGGATTTTGTCGGGCGCACGGTTGCGGACTCAACCACGAATTGACACGAATTGTTACGAATGGGCACGAATGGAAGCGAATTGACACGAACAAGTGGACACGAATAAGCACGAAGGGAGCGAACGGGCACGAAGGTGGGGGTGCTCACAGTCGCAGGTTGATGCCGAAACTTATTTTCGTAGAGAAAATCTGTGGCCATCTGTGACATCTGTGGATTCTTTTCAACACCCGCCAGATAGAAATTCTCGCCGAGGGCCACGTGTTCGTTGCGCAACAGGGTCACGCCGCTGCGTCGGACGGCCTCTGCCACTACGGCGGCGTTCGTCCACCAATCATGATTGCCCAGGCAGGCGAAGACGCCATAGGGCGCGCTCAGGCGACGCAGCGCCCTTTCCACTTCATCGGCTTCGCTATGCTGGAGCGAAGAGACGAAGTCGCCGGTGATGACGATGAAATCGGGACGGAGGCCAAGCGTCAGGTCAATGGCAGAATGAATATAGTCCGGTTCTATCACCGGCCCGAAGTGCAAGTCGCTGAGCTGTGAGAGGATCACGCCGTCCCAACTGTGCGGCAGGCGTGGCAGGCGAAGGGTGAAGCGCTCGACGCTCAACCACGCCGGCTCAATGCGCCAGACGTACCAGACGGCGGACGACGTGCTGAGCACGCCGGCGGCCAGCAAATTGCGGGCGGCGCGCAAAAACGCGCGGCGCGAGACGGGGCGGGGTCGGTCGCTCATGGCGCGTGCAGGGTAAGATGAGTGACTTCGGGCGGGCAGTTGTAGCGCAGCGGCAGGCCCACTACGCCCAGGCCCCGATTCGTGTACACCTGCATCTCGCCCACGCGGTTGAGGCCGCGCGGATATTTGTGATGGCCGAGGCCCCACAGGATGAGCGGCTCCAGAATGGGAACACGCATCTGCCCGCCGTGCGAGTGGCCGCTGAGCTGCAGCGCCACACGGCCTGTGCGCGCCGCCGTCTCGGCGAAGTAAGGCTCGTGCGCCAGCAGCAGTACACAGGCCCCCGGCGGGATGCCGTGCAGCGCACACGGCAGATCGTCGGCGCCCGCCCGCACATCGTCCACACCGGCCAGGTATAGCGCCGCCCCATCGCGTTGCAACACAATGTGCTCGTTGCGCAGCACGCGCACGCCCGCCGCCTCGATAGCCCCTGCCACCCGGTCACTGTCCTCCCACCAATCGTGATTGCCCAGCACTGCAAAAGCTCCTTCCGTTGCGCTCAACCGGCTCAACTCACGCTGTAACCACTCGCCTTCTGCGCAAGTAAGACGGCTGACGAAATCGCCGGTGACAACGAACAGGTCGGGCTGGAGCGCGCGGGCCACGTCGAAGGCGATGCTCAGGCTCGCCGGCTCCACCAGCGGGCCGTAGTGAAAGTCGCTCAGCTGCACGAGGGTGAAGCCGTGGAAGGCGCTCGGCAGGTGCGGCAGGCGGATGGTCACACGCTCGACGGTCAGCTGTTCAGGTACGAGGCGATAGCGCCAATCGTACCGTTCAATGACGGATTCGCCGAGCCGCCGAAGGAACCTAAACCAACGCCGACGGCGACCAGCCTTCTTGCCCGACGTGAATTGCATACGCGGCGCGCGTTTCAAGGAAGCCACTCAGCGCGCCTCCACCACCAGCACGGTAAACGCCTCGGCAAGCGGGTTGCCGCCGGCCAATTCGAGGAGATGGGCCAGCAGCGCCTCGGCCAGCTTCTCGGCGTTGAAGGAATCGCGCAGATGGAGAAAACGCGCGACGGTAGGGCTATCGGCGATGCGCGCTGCGCCGGGCGAGAGGGCGATGTAGGCGTCACCGGCGGACAGGGTCAGCGTCGGGCCGTGCCAATGCGCGTGCCGGGGGAGCGGCCTGTGGAACGCGGGCGAATGCGCCGGCGGCAAAGGGACGAGCGTGGCATCGGTCAGGCGAAAGTAGTGCAGCACGCCGGGCTGCGCGACAAAGTGCAAAGTCAGCCCCTCAGGGTCGAGCCGCAGTTGCAGCGCCTCGCCAAGCGTAATGAGCGTCGGCGAGACGGACGGCGCCGCAGGCGGCTGCGACCGGCCCGGCCAGGTTCGGTGTGCGATGACAAGGGTCGGCATACGTGCAATCCTACCATCGGGCCGAGAAGTGGTCTGCAACCTCGCAACACTGCCGGTTGCGCGGCACAAACCGCATGGTAGACTCCCGGCAACCATAACTGTTCGGGAGGCGCATGTATGGGACGCATATATCGCTTTCGGGAGGTCAAGAGGCCCAAGAAAGGGGTCAATCCAGTCTGGTGGGGCATCGGCTGTGTGACGTTTGTGTTGCTCACCATCGGCGTCTATTTCGGCGTCGGCTGGGCCATCGAGGCCATCAACGAAGCCAATCGGAGAGAGCCGTTCCTCTCTGGCCCGCTGGCCGGCGGCATCCGCACGCTGCCGATTGAGATTTACACCTACGAGTTCCCGCGCCCCGTCACCGAGTTCGGGCCGTTGCGCTTCGACCCGCCGCTGCGCCGCATCCCCATCACCTTCGATGCTCTCAACGGCATGGTGGCGCTGCTGGTCGCTATCCTGCTGTACGCCTTGATGACGGTGATCTGGGCCTTTATCAATCCGCCCAAGCTCGGCCCAAAGGACGCGCCGCCGATCTATCGCAAGATTGATCACCGCAAGGTGCGCTGAGCCGCGCCGGCCATGCGTCTGGCCGCCGCCTTGCGCCTGAGCGACGGCGACATCGTCGCCGTGATGGGCGATGCCGGCAGGCTGACCGCTCTCTTTCGTCTGGCGGACGATCTGGTCGAGGCCGGGGGACGCGTCATCACTACCACGACGGAGCCGCTGAGCACAGCGTGGCTGGAGCGCGCGCCGCGTCACCTCTCCGCCTTCGCCGCCAACCGCGCCGCCGTCGAGGCCGCCCTCGAAAGACACGCTCACCTGCTCCTCACCGGCCCGGTAGACCGCGCGCTCGCTCGTGCTGCCGGCGTCACGCCCGGCCTGCTCGAAACGCTCCACGCCATCCCCGACCTGACCGCGATCCTGGTCAACACCGAGCCGCCTGCCCCCGACTTCGCTACGCGCGCGCTCTGGGTGTGCGATGCGCCGCACAACGCGCCGACCCTCACTGCGCCGGCCACACTTCTGCTCAACCAAGTCGAGACGCCCGAAGCGCTGGAGGCCACACACCCCATCGCCGCGAATCTGCTGACGAACAAAAACGTCGAGGCCGTGCTGCTCGGCTCGGCGCGGAAGCTGAACGCGGTGCGCGAGGTTCACGCCCGCGTCGCCGCTATCGTGCTGGCCGCCGGGCGCTCCGTGCGGATGGGGCGGCTCAAGCAGCTGCTGCCCTGGGCGGGGACGACCTTGCTCGGCGAAGTCATCAACCGTCTGCGCGCGACGCCCGTCTCCGACATCGTCGTGGTGACCGGTGCAGAGCGCGAGACCGTTGAAGCCTCGCTTGCGGAGGTGATGAGGATGGATATGCGCGTGCGTTGCGTCTTCAACCCGGACTTTGCCGCCGGCGAGATGGCGCGCTCGCTGCAGGCCGGATTGCGCGCCCTGCCCGCTAACCGGCAGGCGGCGCTGGTGGCGCTGGCCGATCAGCCCCGCATTGAGCCGGCCGTCATTGAGGTTGTGCTACAGCGCTGGCGCGAGACGCAGGCGTCGGTGGTTGCGCCGGTGCACGCCGGCCGACGCGGCCATCCCCTGCTCTTCGACTGCGCGCTCTGGCCGGCCGCTGCTGAACTTGCCGCTCCACGCCAACCCGCGCGACGTGGTGGAGCAGGCCGCTATCGAGAAAGTCGAAGTGGATACGGAGAGCATCTTCTTTGATGTGGACACGCCGGAAGACTACGCACAGGGGCCGTAAGCTGGCGCAACGACGAAAGCTATGCGACGCATATTGTGAGTCCACGAATGACTCCACTGCAAAAACTATGATCTCACCGCGAAGCCGCGAAGAGCGCGGCGAACAGCGCAGAGGGTTCACTTTTGTTTTTCTTAGCGTTCTTGGCGCCTCGACTTCGCCCGGCGCCTGCTCAGGATGCCCGCCATGCAGAACATCCCGAACGTGACCTCGCCGGGCGAAGCCTGCCGAAAGGACGAAGGATAACTCTCCCCCCCGTCGCTACGCCGTCGCCACAGCGATCATCGGTCGGCGAAGGCAAATTCATACGCGCCGATGTCGCACACCGCCATGCCATCCAGATCGCCATCCTGCGGGCGGATCACCCCATTCTGCGATTGGTTGTTCACCGGGGGCGCGGCGCAGGTGGCGTTGTCGCCTCTGTCAATCGCCGGGCTGCCAAAGTTGAGTGGCAGGTACGCGGGGTTGCCCGTCAAAGGACCCAGATGTGGGTCTTGCCCGATGATGTTTCCGTTCATGCCGTCAGTCAGGTCACAAGCATCGGCGTCTGTACCTTCGATGAGGTTGTTGTTCGCGCTGTCCAACGTGCCGCCGGAGTTGACGCAATCGCCACCGTTTGTACTGTTGGCAACGATGGTGTTTCGCAACGTCACCGTGCCGCCGGCAATATAGATGCCGCCACCCCATCTGTCAGCGCTGTTTTCGGAGAAGGTGCTGTTCGTCACCGTCAGCGTGC
>JANWXR010000290.1 GCA_025057205.1 Anaerolineales bacterium
GGCACCAGCTGCTGCGGGGTGGGCGGGGCGCAGGTTGAAGACGGCGCTGTACCAGTCGAAGAAGTCCGGCGCGGCCAGGTCGAGCCGGTCCATCGCGTGGTCGGTCAGGCAGAGCAGGACGGGCAGGGGCAGGGCGGCGCGCAGCTGCTCGCGTTCCAGATTGAGGGCGGCGGCGAAGGCCGGGCGGCCATCGGCTCGCGGCTCGGCTTCGATGAGGTGCTCCATCCCTACGATGGCCAGGGCCGCCGGTTCGCCGCGCGCGGCGGCGGCCACGGCCTGCGCGGCTTCAGGCTCGGCCTGGATGGCGGCGCGCAGGCTGGCGGGGTGGCGGTTGGAGAGGTCGAGCCGGGCCAGCTGAACGCCCTCGGCCCGCAGGGCGTCGGCCAGTGCGTCCAGCACGTTGTTGCGTTGTTGCGGGTCGTTGACGCGCACCAGCCCCAGGGCGAAGCGGCCCAGGTGGTAGTGAACGAAGCGGCGCAGGCGCTCGAACTCGCCCGGGGCAGTTTCGTCAATCGGCAGAGCCGGCAAAGCTGGCGCAGTCATCAGTCTTCAATCTCTAATCTCTAATCTCTAATCTCTAATCCTCACCCCCCCACCCTCTCAATCCCACCTCCCCGCGCCTGTTTCTCGGCCTCCAGCGCGGCCTTGAACTCCGGCGCGTCCCAGAGCAAAGGATGCACGCCCGCCCAGCGGTCGCCGTTGTATTCCAGCACGAAGCGGCGGTAGAGCAGTTCGCGCCCGGCGGCGTCCGGGTTCACCTGCCCATCGAGCATCACCTGAGCCAGCTGGCGATACTGGTCGCGGGTGAGCTTGCGGGTCATCTCGGCGCGCACCAGGCTGGCGGCTCGCTTCACGGCGCGCTCGTCAATCTGCCGGTCGGCGATGAGCAGCGTTTCCTGCAGCAGGCGCATCAGGTCGCGCGGGCAGCCGCCGGAGAGGCGGGCCAGCTCGCGCGCCAGGCCGGGGTCGGCGAACAGGCTGATATCCACACGCTTGAAAATGGCGGCGGCCATTTCCTGAATGGCGCTTTCCACCACCGCCCGGCGCTCCTCGCGCCGGAAGATGGTAATCATCGGCATGGCCACCGGCGTGAACCGGTCTTCCACCGTCTCGCCGCGCGGGTCGTAGGCCAGCGAGATGGGC
>JANWXR010000291.1 GCA_025057205.1 Anaerolineales bacterium
TTCTCCCTCGGCACCAACGACCTGACGCAGTACACGCTGGCCGCAGAGCGCGGCAACGCAAGGGTGGCGAAGCTGGCGGATGGTTTTCAGCCGGCGGTGCTGGAGCTGATCCGGCAGACGGCGGAGGCGGCGCAGGCGGCGGGCAAGTGGGCGGGCGTGTGCGGCGAGATGGGCGGCGACCCGCGCGCCATCCCGCTGCTCATCGGGCTGGGCGTCACCGAGCTGAGCATGGCTGCGCCGGCCATCCCGCGCGCCAAGCAAATCATCCGGGCGCTCGATGTGAATGTAGCCCGCGAAAAAGCCTTACGGTTGTTGGCTCTGGAAACGCCCGATGAGATTCGCGCAGAGATGGAGGTTGAAGGTTGAAGGCTGAAGACTGAAGACTGAAGACTGGAGAATCCTAATCTCTAATCTCTAATCTCTAATCTCTAATCTCTAATCTCTAATCTCTAATCTCTAATCTCCACTTCGCGCGCGCGGCGGCGGGCGACACGGCGATCATGAGCGGATGAAGCGGCGCGGGGAACGACAGGCGGCAACACTTCCGGCAGCGGGGCGTCAGGGTCGGTCATGCCGGAGCGGATGATGTTCAGCATTTCGGCAGCAGCGCGTGGGTCGGTCTCCGGCGAGGTGTAGGCGGCCAGCCGCCGCTCGACTTCTTCGCGCATTCGGCGCTGCAAATCCTTGCTCCCCTCCTTGGCCCACTGCTCGCGGTTGGTGCGGTCGTACACCGGGCCGGGCAGATACAGTTCCTTCGGCCAGTACTTCAGCGTGTGCTCGCTCGTTAGCAGGTGCTTTTCGGCCAGTAGCTGGCGGACGAGGTCAACGGTGGGCAGGTCTTCCTTCACTTCGTAATCGCGTACGAAGTGCAGGGCCTGGCCGCACAACTCGTTATCCAACACCAGTTTCTCCAAACTGAAGGTGAGCACGTAATCGAGCATGCCCGGCCCGCTGACGGAATTCACCCCGGCCAGCGCGGCCAGCAGGGCGCTGCCGAACGTCTCCGCGCCGGCCTGTGCATCAATGAACTTGCTCTCGCTGAGCGCCATGTAGCTCTGCGTGGGCAGACCGAGGTGCTTGGCGACGGCGACGTAGGCAGTGTCGAGATAGAGCGCTTCAATCGCCGCCATCGGCGACT
>JANWXR010000292.1 GCA_025057205.1 Anaerolineales bacterium
GAGAGCGCTTTGCCACACCGACCCCGCGCCGCCTTGCCGGTCACTGTGCCCGTGACGGTGCGGCTCTGCCTTGTCGCTGCCTACACTGCTGACTGCCTTTGCGTCACGAGACGATTGCGCTGTGACCGTTGCTCGCCTAGACCGCCGCCCATCGAGAGCGCTTTGCCACACCGACCCCGCATGTCTTGCCGATCACTATGCCCGCGACGGTGCGGCTCTGCCTTTCCGCTGCCTACGCCGCCGGCCGCCTTCGCATCACGAGACAATTGCGTTCTGACTGAGCCCCAACATCACAGGTCAGCTTCAACATCTCATCGCTTGTATATTGGTGAGCCGGCCCAACGGCGCGCATCAGCCGCGCGCGCAGCGCGTCGGCTGCATGCAGTGTTGGGCAGGGCGACGGCCTGCCCACGCCGCGCCCCAAACCAACGCAGCCTGTGCACCGGAACGAACCTGAACGCACAAAGAACTTGACTTACACGTTTGCTGTGACTACACCGCGCCATCACCCAACTGACCACACTCGAAATCAAAATCGGCAATTTTCTTGCCTTGGTAGTGGTCTAGTTGAAGTGGTGAAGGCGGTATAAAAACCGATGTGTCAGGTACTCATCACTTAATTTTGAACCACTACCCTTGCCTTTAGCAACAGCTGCTTGACCTCCTTGAGCAGCACGGGTTTGAATTTCTGTTTGCTCTGCTGGTGTAACGCAAGTCAGTATGGTCAGCGCAAATATAGTGATGCCAGTAGAGACAAAAGTAAATGAGTGATTTTCGGTTTACTCAAGTTCACTCTTCTAGAACTGCCTAAGATTCGATGTTGGCTGCCGACTCTGGCAATGCTCTCTTCATGAATTGGTGCGCGAGTAGTTTTTAGGTGCAAGTGTATCAGCGTGCACTTTGACATTGCAAAACTCGTGCTATCTGACTTTTATGAAAGTCAATCGCGGGTCGTATTTCGCTTAACGACTTGGGCCACTGCCGCTAATCGCGAATAGAACAGCAGAAACAGCAGACAAGCAAATTATCGCCAGAGTTACCACCAGAGGCAAAATAGTGTGGGTTATCAGCAAGGCCCACAAACAACCTTTTCCTTCTGGCGAGACTCCTGATAGCTTCTGAGCATT
>JANWXR010000293.1:0-229 GCA_025057205.1 Anaerolineales bacterium
GGCCGGTCCTGCGCCGACCACGATCACATCCGGCCGTTCAAAGGGCATAGAGAGAGCACTGAAGCCCTGAGTGGAATGAAGGCACCGGAGATTCTAACAGGAAGACAGGTCTATCAGCGGCCTCACTTCCTTGTGTGCACGCTAAGGTTGTTAGGGAACGTGCCGCCCCTTCGTCCTTCGACGGGCTTCGCGAAGCGAAGCCACGCTCATGATGTCCTGCGAGTCGTTC
>JANWXR010000293.1:239-1124 GCA_025057205.1 Anaerolineales bacterium
GCCAGTGGATTGAGGTTCGCCTGCGATGGGTGGTGGGTTGTTCGAGAAGGGCATGAAATGTCGCAGAGTATATCCTCGAACTTTTTTGGCGCAAATCCACCGTTCACAAAGGTGTGCACGCAAAGGTTGTCAGGGAACGTGCCGCCCCTTCGACTGCCGCTTCGGCTTCGCTCAGCGTCCGCTCAGGCATCATGAGTCGCGGACGCGCCCCGGCGAATGAAAAAAGGGATGTATCGCCAAAGTAGCACGACATAACTTTCTTTTTTCTTCCTAGGGTGCGGCTGCCACTGGCAACCTTTGCGTGCACACTAATTCGAGGCGGAGATTTCTTTGACATCAAATTGCACGAAGGGGCACGAATTAGAAAAAAACCGCCCGGTGTAGTAAGGCGACTCAGGCAGCAAGGATCAGCCGGGTGCGGTGGAAGCGCGCCCCGACAGTGCCGATGCCGAGCGCTTCTACCACTTCTTCGGGCCGGCCGGTTGCACCCTCACGCGCCGCCAGTTGCAGGCGCAGAGTCCGCGCGTCGCCGGCGCGTTCCGCGCTTTCGATGAGCGGGCGCAGGTCGTAGGCCTTGCCGCGCCGCACGCGGGGGATACTCGGCTGTGCCAGCAGGGCAGCCAAGCGCGCGTCCAATTCTTCCGCCGTCCAATCGGTGTCAAGGGTAACGAGGTATTCTGCCGAACGCACCTGCGTTTGCAGTGCCGGCTCCGCCGGCGGCACTTCGGTGATAGAGAGTAACTTCAAGCCGGGGGGGAGCGCTGCTTCCAATGCGGCACGCACGGCCTCCGGCTCCTGCGGCGTCTCCAGCCAGACGTCGGCGATCTCGCACTCGCTGGTAAAGCCGAGCGGCAGGGCGGCAGCGAGCTGCAGGCGTGGTTGCGG
>JANWXR010000294.1:0-337 GCA_025057205.1 Anaerolineales bacterium
CGTTTGTAGAGGAAGTGCTACGGCGCGTGCGCCCCGCAGCGGAACAAAAGGGCCTGCGCCTGGAGAAACGCTTCAACTTTACCCAGACGGCCTTCCTCGGCGATGAGGAAAAGCTCTTCTGGGTGTTGCTGCAGCTGCTGGATAATGCGGTGAAGTTCACACCGCGGGGCGGCAACGTAACGTTGAGCGTCTCCGACGAAGGCCGGCGTGTGCGCTTCGCCGTGCAGGACACGGGTATCGGCATCCCTGCCGGTCGTCTCGAAGAGATCTTCGAAGACGTCCGCCAGCTTAATGGCTCGACTGCGCACCGCTACGTCGGTACCGGATTAGGGTTGGC
>JANWXR010000294.1:347-1114 GCA_025057205.1 Anaerolineales bacterium
AAGGCCGTGGCAGCACCTTCTCCTTCGCCGTGCCGGCCTCAGCCACGCCCCCAGTTTGAGACTTCCAGACCGGAAGGCGCATGAGCATCCGTGACATCGTCCTGATTGAAAGCAACGCGCCGACTTTGACCTATCTCAAAGCATTGCTGGAACAGGCGGGTTACGCGGTGCGCACGGCATCAACGGGCAAAGAAGGACTGATCGAAGCCTGGCGCGCGCCAACCCAAGTGGTCATCCTCAGCGACGCGCTGCTTGACCTCGGTTACGACGATCTCATCCAGAAACTGCGCAGTGATTTGCGAACGGCGCAGGTGAAAATCATTCTGCTCTCGGCGCGTTCCCAACCCCAGGAGGTCATGGCGGCGTTTAAGGCCGGCGTCAACGAGTTCATCGTCAAACAGCCAGGCGCCGACGTTGAGCTGGTGGCAAAGCTGAATGCCCTGACCGGAGCCGACGCGCCGCGCGCGCCAAGCAGGACAGACCTCCCGTCGCCTGCCGGCCAAATCGTCGCCTTCCTCAGCGCCAAGGGTGGCACCGGCGTCTCCTCGTTGTGCGTCAACACTGCCCATCTGTTCGCCGAGCGCACCGGCAAGCGCGTCGTCGTCGTTGATCTGGTGTTGCCCATTGGCTCGCTGGGCTACATCGTCGGCGTGGATACGCCCGGCCGGAACCTGATCGCCGCTACTCAGATCGAAGGCCCTCGGCTCACCGTTAATGCTCTGCTGCCGATACTAAGCCGGCCGCCTGGCTGGAATCTCCACTTGCTG
>JANWXR010000295.1 GCA_025057205.1 Anaerolineales bacterium
AGGCGACCTGGTGACGCTGGATTGCGGCGTACTGTTCGAAGGATTCTACGCCGACGCAGCGGTGAGCGTCGGGGTTGGGCGCTGTTCGCCCGAAGTGGAGCGACTGCTTGCCGTTACCGAAGAGGCGCTGTACCGGGGAATCGCGCAGGCGCGGCCCGGTCGGCACGTTGGCGACGTGTCGGCGGCCATTCAGCAGTTTGTGGAGGCGCACGGTTACCGATTGGCGCGCGAGTACACCGGGCACGGCATCGGCCGGCATATGCATGAGGACCCGGAAGTACCTAACATCGGCCAGGCCGGCACCGGACGGCTCTGGCGGCCCGGCATGGTGGTGGCCATCGAGCCGATGGTGCTGGTGGGGACTTCGGAGACGCTCATCCAGCCGGACGAGTGGACGGTGGTCTCCGCAGACGGTTCGCTGACCTGCCACTTCGAGCACACGGTGGCGGTGACGGATGGCGAGCCGGAGATAATGACTAAATTGTAGTGTGCACGCAAAAGATGTCAGCCGCTCCTTCGAATGCACAGGCAAAACCAGCCCGCTTCGCTCAGGATGCGGCTGCCACTGACAACCTTTGCGTGCACACCACACAAAGTGTGCCCTAGACGTAACGCCAGGCGCTGAGTATAATCTAAGTTCGCGTCCGACGCCGGTTGAAGTTCGGCTAAACGTCGAGGCGCAGGAGCAAGAAAGATGAAAGTACAAGCGTCTGTTCGTAAGCGTTGTGCCAAGTGCAAAATTGTCCGTCGGCGCGGGCGTATCTACGTAATCTGCACCGACCCAACGCATAAGCAGCGGCAAGGATAATCGCCGGCCTCCCCGGTGTGGCTTCCTTCCTGCCGGCGGGAAAGCGGCGAGGCAAAGCAAAAAAGGAAATCGAGAATGCGCATCGAAGGCGTTGACTTGCCACGAGATAAGCGTGTCGAATACGGCCTGACCTATCTGTATGGCATCGGCCTGAAGACGGCTCAGAACATCCTGGCGGCGACCAAGGTCAATCCGGCCAAACGGATCAAGGATCTGACGGAAGCGGAGCAAACCGCCATCCGTGATTACATTAGCCAGCACTACAAGATAGAGGGCGATTTGCGCCGTGAGGTGCAGCTCAA
>JANWXR010000296.1 GCA_025057205.1 Anaerolineales bacterium
GGCTTCAAGAGCATCAAGGCCATCGTCAAAATTGAGTTGACGGATAGCCGGCCCAACACGCTGTGGAACACCGCCGCGCCGCACGAGTACGGCTTCTACGCCAATGTCAACCCGGAGGTAGACCACCCGCGCTGGTCGCAGGCCACCGAGCGCCGCATCGGCGAGCTGGGTCGCCGCAAGACCCTGATGTTCAACGGCTACTCCGCGCAGGTGGCGAGCCTGTACGAAGGGATGGACTTGCGTTTGAACTATTGAAGCCGGGCATGTATCACCACGCAATACGCAATACGCAATACGCAATACGCAACCCACCTCCCTCCCCGTGTCCCCCTCGCCTCGCCACATTCCCTGGCCGCTGCTCGTCGTTCACCTTGGCGCCTGGTTGCCGGCGCTCAACCTGGCCTGGCATGCGTACACCGGTCGCCTTTCCGTCAATCCGATCCAGGACCTGACGTTCGGTACCGGCCTGCCTGCGCTCGTCCTGCTGCTGCTGTCGCTGGCCGTTACCCCTGCCGTTACCCTCTTCGGGTGGAACTGGGCTATCCCGCTGCGCCGCTGGCTGGGGCTGTACGCTTTCTTCTACGCCACTGCACATATGCTCATCTTCACCGTGATAGACTACGGCCTGGATTGGGCGGAGCTGTACCGGCAGGTGCTGGAGAAGCCCTATCTTTTGGCCGGGATGGGCGCACTGCTGCTGATGCTGCCGCTCGCGCTTACCTCGACGAAGGGCTGGCAGAGACGATTAGGCAAAGCGTGGAAAGACCTGCACCGCGCCGTCTACCTCGCCGCCGGCCTGGCCGTGCTGCATTTCATTCTGCTGGTAAAGGCCGATCTGACCGAGCCGCTCATCTATGCTGGCGTGTTGGCCGGTCTGCTGGCGCTGCGCCTACCGCCGCTGCGCCGCCGCTTGAGCGCCGTGCGACAAAAGCTTAGAGCGCGTCTGTTACCATACCGCGGCAAGCCGGAGCGCGCCGGTGATTAGCGTGCCCCACAAGCCGCCGGCTCAGCGCTTTGCCTCGAACGGATTCAACCTTTTTCTGCAAAGACATGCCGCAGATTGATTAGGGCAAAGGCGATATGATGAGCGCCTAAGAAGTGAG
>JANWXR010000297.1:0-689 GCA_025057205.1 Anaerolineales bacterium
GGTTAGCCCGCGCTGTACGCCGTCCGGCTTGATGATCACAAGTGTGCGTTCCAAGTGTGCCTCCTCAGATAGGAATGTCGGCGGCATTCTACCAGAGCGCCCGACGGGCTTAGTGGTGTTCCCTTGCGTGGTGTGCACGCCAAGGTTGTCAGTGGCAGCCGCATCCTGTGAGCGGAGCGGGCTGCTTTTGCCCGCGCTGCCAAAGGAGCGGCTAAGAATGTTTTGCGTGTACAATTTGTGTGTACAGGGTGCACGCAAAAGATGTCGGCCGCGCCCTGACCCTTCGGATTCGTTCGGCGTCTGCTCAGGATGCCCGCCGCGCACGGCGTCCTGAGCGTAGCCCCGCTCGACAAAGCCCGCCGGAGGACGAAGGGCAGCACGTTCTTTGACGATCCTTGCATCGGCCCTGAAAAAAAGGGACATGGATGAACACGGAACTACACGGACGGTTGCCTGATGGTATGGGACATGGATGACCCCTGTTCATCTCCGCGCCTGCGCTGAAAATGCATTACACAGGACATAGAGTCCTTCCCCGATTATTTCTCCGCGCGCTCTGTGCCCTCAGCGCATCTCAGCGCTCCGGCGATCCCTCAGCGCTCTCCACAATTCAGATGGGCTTTTTTTCAGTAGAGCCTGTTATGAGTCCACTGAATACTTTTTAGGCGCAAAGGCCACCATATATGGCG
>JANWXR010000297.1:699-1101 GCA_025057205.1 Anaerolineales bacterium
TTGCAACAAAAGCAACATATGTGGCGGCCAAGCGTTTCAATCATGACCTTTTTTCAGGGCACTCACGGTAGAAAAACCGAATTTTGATGGCAAAAATGTCTGGCGTTGCGAAATATCCAAATCTAACCTAACGAGGCACTATGGCTATCGCAATTTCAACTTATTTCGCCTGCACGTTCTGGTAGCGTTTGAACCACTTTCCGTTAAGAACGGGAGAGTGCACTAAGAAAACGCATCGCGGAGAGTACGCACTCGGATCGCCAAAGACCATCACCCCATCCAGAATCACGGTTGCCGTCACCGCTCGCCAGCCTGCCTTGCACGAATCCCATGCTCAGGTAAGATTCCGCCGCTATTCTCCCCGGGAAAAAAACTATGGCTGCCATGATGAACGACCGACGC
>JANWXR010000298.1 GCA_025057205.1 Anaerolineales bacterium
TCTGAGAGACCTGGCGCGAATGGCCGACCGTCTTGACCGGCTGGAATCGGGGACCGGCCACTGGCTGGCTTCGCAGGATGAAGCCGCGTTGCGCGAGGCCGCCACCGATATGGCCCTGCGCGCCCTGCGCGCCGCCGCCGACCCGACGAACTTTGCCATTCTTAAGTTTCTAGCGGCGCATACTTCGTCGCCCATCGCCGAACTCGAACGGGCGATTGGCCTTGGTCGGCTGGCGCTCTCCGAGCGCGTGAACGACCTGGTGCAGGTGGGCCTCGCCGCACGGAACATTGATACCGATCACGTACAGATCACGGCGGGCGGCACAGCGCTGGTGAGATTGATTGGCGATATCGGCACGGTGACGGCGAAATCGCTGATGTCGCTGATTCGGGAAGTGCGCTGAGTACCTGAGAGACGCTTCGAAGGTCTGCGGTAATTGCTCAGGCTATAGCTTCCAGCCGTTGAAAAGAATCCACAGATGTCACAGATGAGTGGACTGAAAAAAACTACTTTTCAGGCGCAAAGGCCACCATATATGGCGCCGAGATTGCAACAAAAGCAACATATGTGGCGGCCAAGCGTTTCAATCATGACCTTTTTTCAGTGCACTCACAGATGGTCACAGATTTCCTCTGTGAAAGGATGCATAATCTGCGGATAAATCAAGACGGCTGAGTAGTTGCAGTCTGCGCATGAAATTAAGTGGTCGCTACACGTGGGCGGCCAAAAGCATTTCACTTGCGCTGGGAGGTTGCCATGTGCGTCCCATTGTGTCAGGCAAAGCTCGTACAAAGCATGAGCCGCCGCAATTTTCTGAAGCTGGCCGGAGTTGCGACAGCGGCGACGGCGGCCTCCGCCTGCGCCCCGTCAGCCCCATCCCCCGCCGCCGAAGGCCCAAAATACTCGTTCAGTCGTGTAGTGGATTTGACCCACACCCTTACGCCGGAGTTCCCGACCTACGGCGGTGAGAAGCAGCTGGAATTCGAAACGATTGTCACTCTGGCTGCTGATGGCTACAACATGTACAAATGGCTGCTGGTGGAGCACACCGGTACCCACATGGATGCGCCCTTCCACTTCTCCGATCGGGACA
>JANWXR010000299.1 GCA_025057205.1 Anaerolineales bacterium
GTTGAAGAACAGGTTCTCGACGGAGACCACGGTGCCCTGCGGCGCGCCGAGGGTCGAGCGGCTGACGACGACCCCACCCTCCAGCCGCAGCTGCACGCCGGTCGCTTCGCCGGCGGCGCGCGTCATCATGTTCACCCGGCTCACCGATGCAATCGAAGCCAGTGCCTCGCCACGAAAGCCGAGCGTACGGATGTGAAAGAGGTCGTCGGCGGTGGCGAGCTTGGAGGTGGCATGCCGGGCGAAGGCCAGTTCGACCTCGGCGGCGGGGATGCCGCAGCCATCGTCGGCCACGCGGATGAGGTGCCGTCCGCCGCCCTCGACGGTGACGGTGATGGTGCGTGCACCGGCATCCAGCGCATTCTCCACCAGTTCCTTGACGACCGAGGCGGGCCGCTCGACCACTTCGCCGGCAGCGATTTGCGAGGCCAGCTCTTCGGGGAGGACTCGGATGGGCATGGGGAGATTATATACGGGCGCATGGATTCGAGTTGCGATTTTTTTGGAGTCCACGAAGGAACACACGAATGGGGGAACACGAATGGACACGAATGGGGGCGAATGGGCACGAATGGTTATGGATGAGAGATGAATTTGGTTGGGGTTGCCTTTCGCGTCAATTTGCGGAATTCGATGCGGAGTTTTTAGCATCGAATTGCGCAAATGAAGGCGAATAAATGCTTTCGCGCCCGATTCGCGGAATTCGATACCGCTCACAGGTCTTTGAGAATTCGGTTGCGTTTCGATTGGTATTCGGTCTCGGTAATCAGGCCTTCGACGCGCAGGCGTTCGAGTTCGCGCAACCGGTTGGCGGCGGAGCGCGAGGGCGCAGGAGAGGCCTCGACGGGCCGGGTGTTGCGCATGAAGCGCTTGCGGCAGTCCCGGCAATACGCGCCGATCTCGCCGGCGTTGAACTTGCGCGCCAGTTCGGCGTTGGCAAAGCTCAAGTCGCCCCCGCGCCGCGCGAACAGCGCGCTAAAGACCGCCCCCAGCCGGTCGCCGAGGCCGGGCACGGGCAGCGTGGCGGTCGAGCCGCAGTGCGGGCAGGTTACCAAAGACATGATGCGCTCTT
>JANWXR010000029.1 GCA_025057205.1 Anaerolineales bacterium
ACCTGAGCGAAGGGGAGGAAGCCGGCCTCAAGAGCGTCACGCTCAGCGTGGAGGGCCCATACGCCTACGGTTATCTGAAGGCCGAGAAAGGCACGCATCGTCTGGTGCGGCTCTCGCCGTTCGACTCGGCCCATCGGCGGCACACCTCCTTTGCCTCCGTCGAGGTCTATCCACAGGTCGAAGACATCGGCGAGATCGAAATTCTGCCCAACGAAATCGAGATTGAGACGTACCGGGCCTCCAGCGAGGGCGGCCAGAACGTGCAGAAGAACGCCACCGCCGTCCGCATCCGCCACTTGCCGACCGGCCTGGTGGTCACCTGCCAGAACGAGCGCTCCCTCACCCAGAACCGGGAGAACGCCATGAAGGTGCTGCGGGCGCGATTGCTCGCCCTACGCGAAGAAGAGCGGGCGAAGGAGATCGCTGCGCTCAAGGGCGAGCGCGTCAAGGCGGAATGGGGCCAGCAGATCCGCTCATACGTGTTGCACCCCTATCAGATGGTCAAAGACCACCGCACCGACTTCGAGACGAGCCGCACCGATGAAGTTCTGGACGGTGACCTAGACGGCTTTATCGAGGCCTACCTGCGTTCGCAGGTGGGCAACGGCTGATTTTCCGCCGCACCGTCCGACTTTCCACCCGTCCGTTAACGGCGTGTGCATGCAAAGGTTGTCAGGTAATGTGCCGCCCCTTCGACTGCGCTTCGCTCCGCTCAGGGTGCGGCTGACATGTTTTGCGTGCACACTTAACGGCTCTCGCACATCGAAAACGACACGCCGTTCCTTCAGGAACGGCGTGTCGTCATCTGAGAGCAAAGGCGAAACAAGCTCAGGCTTCCTCGCCGGAAGCGTTACCGTTGGTCTGCGGGGCAGTGTCAGATTTCGAGGAGTGGTAAGCCCAAAAGCCGGTGCCGGCCGGGATGAGCTTGCCGATGATCACATTCTCCTTCAGGCCCACCAGCGGATCAACCCTGCCTTCGATGGCCGCACCCGCCAGCACTTTGATGGTGTGCTGGAAGGAGGCGGCGCTCAGGAAGGAGTCGGTGTTGAGCGCGGCTTTGGTCACGCCCAGCAGCACCGGGACCGCTGCCGCCGGCGACTTGCCCTCGGCCACCAGCGCCTCGTTCTCGCGCTGCAGGCGCAGGCGATCCACCAGCTCGCCGGGCAGGTAACTGGTGTCGCCGGGCCGCGTAATCTGCACCTTCGCCAGCATCTTGCGGATGATGACCTCGAAGTGCTTATCGTTGATGTTCTGGCCCTGTGCCCGATAGACCTTTTGGATTTCGGTGAGCAGGTACAGCTCGCAGGCCTCACGGCCCAGGATGCGCAGGATGCGGTGTGGGTTGAGGGCGCCCTCGGTCAGCGCATCGCCGGCCCTGACGCGCTGGCCATCCACCACCAATATGCGCATCGAAGAGGGGATTTCATATTCCTGCTCCTCGCGCCGCTCGTAAGTAATCACCAGCGAGCGCTCCTTGAGCTTGACCTTGCCGCCGTGAGTGGCGACGATCTCGCTTTCGCCGCGCGTGGCCAGCACATCGCCGGCGTTGACCATCTGGCCGTTTTCCACTTTGATGGACCAGTTGCCCGGCACCTCGTATTCGTCCTGCATCACCGCGGCATCAACGACCTTGACGAACCGCGGTGCGCCCGGCTTCTCCGAGCGGATAATCTCCACCACGCCGTCAATTTCGGTGATGATGGCCTCGCCCTTGGGCTTCTTGCGGCTCTCGAACAGCTCCTCGACGCGCGGCAAACCGGTGGTGATATCGCCGCCCGCCGCCACGCCGCCAGTGTGGAAGGTGCGCAGGGTGAGCTGCGTGCCCGGCTCGCCGATGGACTGTGCAGCCACGATGCCGACTGCCGCCCCGATGTCCACCAACCGCCCTCGGCCCAGGTCACGGCCATAACACATCTGGCACAGGCCCTGTTCCGTCGCGCAGGTAAGCGGGCTGCGCACAAACACCTGCTCGATGGCGGAAGCGGCGATGCGCTGCGCCTGGAGCTCCTCAATCATCTGGTTGCGGGCGACGATGAGCTCGCCGGTCTTTGGATCGGCAATATTGGCAGCAGCCATGCGCCCGAGGATGCGCTCGTAAAGCGACTGGCCGGCCACATCGTCCTTGCGCCGCACCCAGACTCCGCCTTCTGTGCCGCAGTCGTGGGCGGTGATAATCTGGTCTTGGGCCACGTCCACCAGACGGCGCGTCAGATAACCGGCATCAGCCGTGCGCAGGGCGGTATCGGCCAGACCCTTCCGTGCGCCGTGCGTGGAGATGAAGTATTCCAGCGTGGTCAGTCCTTCGCGGAAGTTGGAACGAATAGGCAGCGGGATGATGCGGCCGGACGGGTCGGCCATCAGGCCGCGCATGCCGGCCAGCTGCGAGATGGGGCCGAAGCCGCCCTTGGTCGCGCCGGATTTGGCCATCATCGCCAGCGGGCCGGCCGGGTCCAGGTTGGCGGAGACGGCCTTGGCGACTTCGTCGCGCGCCTTGCTCCACATGTCAATCACCCGCTCGTCCAGCTCCTGTTGCGTCAGCAGGCCGCGCTGGTACATCTTGTCCAGCTCCTGCTGTTCATTCAGCACACGTTCTACGACTGTGTGCTTCTCCTTGGGCACGCTCAGATCGGAGATAGCGATGGTGACTCCGGAACGGGTGGCGTACTTGAAGCCGATGTTCTTGATTTCATCCACGATATCGGTGGTGCGCTCCGGCCCGACAACCTGGTAGCACTTGCCTACCAGTTTTTGCAGGCCGCTCTTGTCGAGCACATCGTTATAGAAGCGCATCTCTTCCGGCAGCACACGGTTGAAGAGCACCCGGCCCACCGTGGTCTCCAGCAGCCGTTTCTGTGGGCGGACGTAACGCTCGTGCTTCTCGTTGAACCATGTGGTGGTCATGAGCTTGATCTTGGTGTGGATCTCCACATGGCCCAGGCTATAGGCCATCTCGACCTCGTCCATGTCGGCGAAGGTGCGCCAGGTCTTTGGCGTCTGCGTTGGATGCCAGAAGGTGAGGTAATAGACGCCGAGCACCATATCTTTCGATGGGCCGACAATCGGCTCGCCGTCCGCGGGCTTCAGCAGGTTGGTGGTCGAAAGCATCAGCTCACGCGCTTCCTGCACCGCTTTCTGGCTCAGCGGCACGTGCACGGCCATCTGGTCGCCGTCAAAGTCAGCGTTGAACGCCGTGCAGACCAGCGGATGAATCTGGATGGCCTTCCCCTCGACCAGGATTGGCTCGAATGCCTGGATGCCTAGGCGGTGCAGCGTGGGGGCGCGGTTGAGCAGCACCGGGCGCTCTTTGATGACCTCTTCAAGCACCTCCCAGACCTCAGGCCGTTCGCGCTCGATGAAGCGCTTGGCGCCCTTGACGTTAGAGGCGTATTGGTACTGGACGAGCTTGGCGATGACGAACGGCCGGTACAGCTCCAAGGCCATCGTCTTGGGCAGGCCGCACTGGTGCAGCTTGAGCGTCGGGCCGACGACGATCACCGAACGGCCGGAGTAATCCACGCGCTTGCCCAGCAGGTTGCGGCGGAAGCGGCCCTTCTTGCCCTTGAGCATGTCGCTCAGGCTCTTGAGTTCACGGCGGCCCCGGCGGCTGAGCATCTTGCCGCGCTGGCTGTTGTCAATCAGAGAGTCCACCGCCTCCTGCAACATGCGCTTCTCGTTGCGCACAATCACGTCCGGCGCGCCGAGTTCGAGCAGACGCTTGAGACGGTTGTTGCGGTTGATCACGCGACGATAGAGGTCGTTTAGGTCGCTGGTGGCGAAGCGGCCGCCGTCCAGCTGCACCATAGGGCGCAGGTCGGGCGGGATGACGGGCAGGACGGTCAGGATCATCCACTCCGGGCGATTGCCCGAACGGCGCAGGGCTTCCACCACCTTGAGTCGCTTGAGCGCTTTCTTGCGCTTCTGCTTGCTCTTGGTGTTGCGGATTTCGTTCCACAGCTCCTTGGAGGTCTTGTCCAGATCCATGGACTTGAGCAGCTCCAGGAACGCCTCGGCGCCCATATCGGCCTTGAAGACCTGGCCGTATTTCTGTTTCAGTTCACGGTACTTGCTCTCGCCCAGGAACATCATGGGCTGCAAGCTAAGCAGTTCGTCGCGCTCAAGGGAACCTTTATCCTTGAGCGTGTCATCGCCCGTTTCTACTTCCAGGCGCAGCTTGACGATTGCATCTTCCGTCTCGGCCTTGATTTTCTCAATGTCTTCCTTGATGCGCTCCAGTGCACGGTCGCGCTTTTCCTTGAGTTCGTCTTCGATCTTGCCCACGTAAGCTTGCACCATGCGCGTGAGCGCGGTGATGTGCTTGCGGGAGATGGTCTCGCCCTTGTCGGCGATGACCTCGCCGGTGTAGGAGAAGACGATCGGCACCCGGATTGTGGTGTCAATCTTCTCGGTCAGAGTGCGCTCCAGCTTCTGCGCCTCCTTCATCACCGGGTCAATCTTCTCGGCAGCATCACTTTCGTATTTCTCCTTGGCTGCTTCGCGTTTGGATTCCAGTTCGGCCAGCTTTTTGTCGCGCTGGTGCTTGATGGCGTCAATGCTGTGCTTGATCTCCTCCTGGCGGCGTTTCTCTTCGCGGCCCAGCTCCTCCTCCAGCCGCTTGAGCGCCTTCTGCCGGGCGTCCTCGTCTACATGCGTCACCACGTACTGGGCGAAGTACAACACCCGGTCAAGGTTGCGGCGGGACACATCCAGCAGCAGGCCAAGGTACGACGGCACGCGCCGCGTGTACCAGATATGAGCAATTGGCGCGGCCAGCTCGATGTGGCCCATGCGCTCGCGGCGCACCGAGGAGCGCGTGACCTCGACGCCGCACTTATCGCAAATGATGCCCTTGTAACGGATGTTCTTGTATTTGCCGCAGTAACACTGCCAGTCGCGGGTCGGGCCGAAGATGGCTTCGTCGAACAAGCCGTCCTTCTCCGGGCGCAGGCGACGGTAGTTGATGGTCTCCGGCTTGGTCACTTCGCCGTAAGACCAGGACTTGATTTGCTCAGGCGAGGCCAGGCTGATACGCAGGGCGCGAAAAGCTCGTGCCTCGCTCATACCGCTTCGATCGGTCATCATGCTCTCCCATAGAATTAAGGGTGCTGTGGGCGAGGAACAGCAAAATAAGCGCCTGATGGAAGCCTCATCAAGCGCTTGTCAGTAGGAGGTTAGCGCGCTGAGATTATAAAGACATTGCGTTTTCTGTCAAGAGCAGAACGGGTATGGATTAGGTGCCCGTTTGCTCCATCCCACCCTCTGCGTCACATTTCACGATCTAGCCGGCGCCACCTCAGCTTCAAGGCTTGCCCGGATACCCTCAAAACACTGGCTCAGCTCCTCCAGCATTTCCGGGACGTTCTCCCATCTTTCGGTCTGCCCTGCTCGCTCAATACGGGCGGCAACTTCTTGAATCCTCGTGAGGCCGAGATTCGCGGCGCTGCCCTTCAGGCTGTGAGCCGTCTGGTGGAGGCTTTTCGCATCCTGTCGTTCAACGGCGCTTCGCAGATGCATAAGCAGCTCAAGCGTCTTCATCAAAAAGTTCTGAATAATCGTCTGAACCTCCGACACACCAATCTCGGCCTGCAGGCGCTTGAGGCGGGCAGACAGTCCGCCATTCAGTTCCGGCGGTTGCGTCACCGGCTCAACGGGGGCACGCGCGTCAGTGCCAAATCCCAAACGCGCCAGAACTGCGCTGATGTCTGCCAATTGAAGTGGCTTAGAGAGATAGTCATCCATGCCGGCGGCCAGACAGCGCTCGCGGTCGCCGCGCAGAGCGTTGGCCGTGAGGGCCACGATATAAGGCTGGGCATCCGGCGGCAGCTCTGCCCGAATCCGGCGGGTCGCTTCCAGGCCATCCATCTCCGGCATCTGCACATCCATGAAGATGAGGTCAAACGGCTGACGTTGAACAGCCTGCAGAGCCTCCCGGCCATTGACGGCAAACTCGGCTGCGTACCCAAGCCGCTCCAGCATGAGCAGGATAATGCGCCGATTGACATCGTTGTCTTCGACCACCAGGATACGGGCTGGCAATGGAGGTTCTGTAGAAACGTCTCCGGCTTGCGCCGGGCCGGCCAAGGGTTCCGGTGGCGAGGCTGTCGAAGCGCCGGTCGCCTCTCGCGCCGCACCGAAGGCAAGTCGCAAGGCCTCGAGCAAAGCGCCGGCCTTGACCGGCTTGCCCAGAGGCAGAAGCGGCAGGGCAGTTTCAGGCGGCGGGTCGCCCGTCAACCAATGCAGATAAATGGCGCGACGCCGATAGCGGGCGTGACCCTGCCAGCTCCTCAACAGGGCGATGTTGTCCGGCCAGGAACTGTCCACAATCAGTGCCCCTGCTTCCAGCCAATCCGCCGGGAGCGTTCCCGGCTCGGCGAGCTTCGGCTGTAAACCAAAGCTCTGTATCAGCCAGGCGAGCGCCTTGCGGGCGGCCGCATTCGGGATCAACAGCTGCACGCTGTCCCCATACCAGTCCGCCGGGCCGGTAGGGCTGTCTGCCGGCAGCGCCGGATCATCGGCGACCTCCACCAGGACGTGAAAAGTCGCCCCCTGACCAGGTATGCCGGTGCTCTCCACCCAGATACGCCCGCCCATCTGCTCCGCCAAAGCGCGGCAGATCGCCAGGCCGAGGCCGCTGCCGCCGTAGCGGCGCGTAATCGAAGGATCCACCTGGCTAAAGGATTGGAACAGACGGCCCTGGTGTTCGGGGGGGATGCCGAGGCCGGTGTCGCGCACCGTGCAATGCAACTTGAACCGCCGGTCTGACTCATCGAGCCAGAAACCATAGCCTTCGGCTTTGACTTCCAGCACCACTTCACCTGTGTCGGTGAACTTAACCGCGTTGCTGAGCAGGTTAACCAGAATCTGCCGCAATCGCAGCGAGTCGCCGACGGCGCGGCTTGGGGTGCCCGGTTCAATCAGAGCGACCAGTTCTAACTGTTTTTCAGCCGCTTTCAGGGCCACCACGTCGAGCGCCGCCTCCACACACTGACGCAGGTCGAAGGGTTCGCTTTCCAGTTCCAGCTTGCCGGATTCGATCTTGGAGAAATCTAGAACGTCGTTGATGATCGAGAGCAAAGTCTCAGCGCTAGTGCGGATCGTCTCAACAAATTCACGCTGCTGGTCCGTAAGTGGCGTTTCGCTTAACAGGCTGGTCATGCCGATCACACCATTTAGGGGTGTGCGGATTTCATGGCTCATGTTGGCCAGGAAAACGCTTTTGGCCTGGCTGGCCTGTTCGGCAGCATGGCGCGCCCGCTGCGCTTCCTCGAACAGCTGCGTGTTTTCGATGGCCACAGCCACCTGGGCGGCGAAGGCTGAGATTAACTCAACGTGACGCGGGGTGAAATAGCCCGGCTGCCGGCTGTCCAGCGCCAGCATGCCGATCAACCGGTCGCGCAGGATGAGCGGCACACCCAGCCAGGAGCGAACAGAGCGTGCGGCCCATAGTTCGCGAAATCTACGATAGTGGCTCGGTACATCGTCCAGGATCAACGCTTGGCCAGTCTCAACAACGCGAGTGTTAGGATCATCGCCCGGAATGGGAAAGCGCAATCCGACGACCTGTTCATCATTATCCCAGCCATGTCCACCCACAATCTCCAGGTAGCCATTGCGCAGCAGCTGCACCGAAGCGCTGTCGTGCGGCACGACCCGTTGCAATTCGCGCAGGATGCGCTGGATGGCTTCGTTGCGATTCAGGGTGGCCGCGACCACGGCGCCAGCCTGGCGCAGCGTCTCCGTTTCCGCTGCGCGCTGGCGCGCTTCTTCCAGAAGGCGAGCGTTTTCGAAGGCGATGGCCGCTTGAGCCATCAAGAGATGCAACAGCTCGCGATCATCGTTTGTATAGGCTTGTGGCAAGTCACTCTGAATGGCGAGCGCGCCGACAATGGTCTCGCCGAGGCGAATGGGCGCAGCTAGGAGCGATCGCCCCAGGGAGTCGAAGCACAGCGCACCGTATCGCTCCAGGGTGGCTTCGTCATAGTCGAAGAGCATCAGGGTCTCGCCGCTGGAGCAAACATAGCCCAACAGGCCGGTGCTTGCCGGACGGCGACTGTACGGGCGGCGTTCGCCAGAGCGTCCTACGATGTACAGGTCTTCCAATTCGCGTCGGTCCGGCGTCAGAATACCGATGGCGATAACGTGAACGGACACGACCTGCGCCAGAGCCTGATGAATAGCGCGGCAAATCTGGTCGCGGTCTACCGAGGCGTTAATGGCATGGCTGGCGCGATAGAGGGCCTCACGACGTTCAGCGGCCAGGCGCGCGGCGGCGAACAACCGGGCATTTTCAAAAGCAACGGCAGCATGCGCGGCCAAGAGCTGGAGCAGCTCAACGTCTTCGTCCGTGTAGGCCCGCGGTCGCAGGCTCTGCACACTGAGCGCACCAACGATGGAGTCGCCAACATTCATGGGCACCGCAATGACGGACTGCGGCTCCAGCTGTCCGCTGAGGTTGACGGACTGAAAAGCGGCTAGGCGTTCGGGGTCTTGCTGGTCAAGGCGGACTACCTCGCCCGTGGCAATGACATGACCGGAGACCCCCACGCCGGCGGGGAAGCGCCGAATCGGCACACGTCCAGTTGGGTTGGCCGCGTAGACGATTTCGTTCTCCGCCTGGTTGGATACCGGCGTGGCGATGAGAATGAAATCGGCTGGCATGACCTGCGCTACAGCGCGGTGGATGGCCTGACATACCTGCTCCCGATCCATGCTGGCGCTGATTTCCTGGCTGGCGCGCAGGAGCATAGCACGGCGCTCGGCGGCATTGGCGGCTTGTTGGTAAAGGCGCGCGTTTTCAAACGCCACCGCCGCATGCGCCACAAGCAATTCAAAAAGAACATGATCTTCCTCTGTATAGGCCCCGGGGGTGTAACTTTGCACAGCAACGAAGCCGATGGGCTTGCCGCCCAAAACCAGCGGGGCAGCCAATGCCGAGGCCATGCCGCCGCCAGCGGGGGGTATCTGTGCCTCTGTCTCCGGATCAGGCTGCAGCGTAAATGGCTCAATCCGCACTGTCTTGCGGCGATCTAGGATGCAGCTGGAGAGGCCGTGCCCGAGGGGATAACGCCGATTGGGAAGGCGCCTGCCTCGGTCAAAAAGATAAAGGTCTTCGACCACTTGCTCCTGCTCATGCAGCAGCGCGATCGCCACCGCTTCGACCAGCATGATCTGCTCAAGCGTGCGGTGGATGGCCGTGCACACCTCCTCCTGATTTATGCTGGCGCTGAGTTCCTGTGTGGCACGATACAGGTTGGCGCGCCGCTCGGCGGCGTTCAGCGCCTGCTCATACAACCGGGCGTTCTCGAACGCCGTGGCCGCGTAGGCCGCCAGGGTTTCCAGCAGTTCTGTGTCCTCGGCGGTGTAGCTCGTCGGGAGAAGGCTTTGCACCGAGATCATGCCTAGAACCTGCCCACCCGAACGCATGGGCACGGCGATACCCGCGCAAGGCAAATTGGGGCTGTCGCCGACGCCGACTGCCCCAGTTAGAGTGAGGAAATCCTCATCCTCAGTGTTCTCAATCTGCAACGTCTGGCCGGTGGTGATGATATAGCTTGCCAGACTCGGCTCGGAGAGAGGTACGCGCGCTTGAGGCAAAAGTCGTCCGCGCTCATACAAGTACTCGTAGAAGATAGTCTGTCGTTCATCCACCAGTCGCGCAATCACCAGCATATCTGCCGGCATCACCTGGGCTAACGCCTGATGGATCGCTGCACAAATGTGACTGGTCTCGACACGGGCGTTGATTTCTTGGCTGGCGCGATATAGGGTCGTGCGGCGCTTGACGGCGTTGACGGCCTGCTCGTAGAGGCGGGCATTCTCAACGGCAACAGCCGCCTGCTGACCGAAGAGGTTCGCCAAGCGGATGTCATCGCGGCTGTAGCGTCGCTGCAAATCCACCGAGCCGATGCCAAGGACGCCGAGCAGCTTGTGACCGGAGAGCAACGGAAGCAGCAAGGCAGTATGCTCGGTCGCGCCGGCGTACTCCGGCGACCGCTCTGGCCAATCACGATGATTCTCAATCACCAGCGGCTGGCGCGTCTGGGCAACCCGCCCCATGGCGCCCTCGCCCAGCGCCAGGCGCGTTCCCCGGTAATCCTTGTCCATGTTGTAGCTCGCAACTATGACCAGGTCACGGCGCGCTTCATCGTAAAGGGCCAGCTCGCCCATATCGGCGCCCAATAGCCGCACCGCGCGGAGCAGGATCGAGTCTAGGAGGTGCGGCAGGTCTAACTTGGCGGATAGGTCGGTGACGGTAGCATAGAGCGCCTCCATCTCCTGAGCACGCCGCCGAACGGCAGCCTCGGCGCGCTGGCGGACGGCCAACTCTTGTTTGAGGGCCGCATATAGGCGCGCATTCCGAAACACCAGGCTGGCATGCGCAGCAACCGCCTCGATGATCTTCAGATCATCTTCTCCGAGCCGGGACTCTCCCGAACTTTCGACGTTGAGGACACCGACGACTTCGCCTTCGTCCCTGAGCGGCACAGCGATCTCCGAGACAATCCCCTCAACGACACCGACGAAATCGTGGGAGTCGTGCACATCGGGAAGCAGCACCGATTGGCCGGTGCGCGCCACACGCCCCATCACACCGCGTGTGATGGGAAGACGATCAATCCAATGGGAATATCCGACCTGACTTTGCAATACCAATTCATCGCCCTCGAGCAGGTAGACGCTCACGTGGGTGTAGCCGAAAGTATCGGCTACAGCATTGACAACCGTGTGGAAGAAAGTGGTCAAGCTCAGTTCCTGATTACGATTGAGCGCCGTCCGCACTTTGTCGAGCAGAGACAGCTCCTGTACGCGTCGCTGCATTTGCTCCAGCAGGCGCGCATTTTGAATCGCCGGGCCTAGGCTGGCGGCGATGGTGCCCAGCAGGCGCACATCAGTTTCCGTCAGCTGATAGGGAGGAAAGCCCTGAATGCTGACGACACCCAGGAGAGAGTCGCCAGCAAAGATCGGCACACCCAGCCAGGTTTGTTGCGGCCCGCCTTCGCCCAACTCGGCCAGGTAATCATCAGGCACGCGGTCATACTTGAGGGGTTGGCGTGTGCGAATCACGGCAGCGACCAGACCATGCCCCACCGGCCGTGTCGGCTCCAGGACGACCTTATCGACCTGGAGGTGGAACGGCATCTGGATCGAGTCTGTTGTCGGATCTAACAGGCAAATGGCGCCGGCGCTGACCCCAAACACCTCGCAGATCAATGGGCCGACCGATTGCAGGCGAGCAGCCAAAGGTTCTGCGGATGACATCACCTGACCGATCCGATTGAGGATTTCGAGTTCACGAGCGCGCTTCTGAGTCTGTTCGAACAGCTGGGCATTGTCCAACGCCTGGGCAATGGACAGCGCCGCTTCTTCCACGATCTGGATTTCCTCCAAAGCGAAGGTTCGCGGCTGGCTGGAGTCAATGTCGAGGGTGCCGATGACGCGTCCCCGAATGAGCAGGGGCGTAATCAGGATAGACTGAATCCCCAGGCACTCCATCAGCTCATGCGTGCCCTGCATCCGCGGATCGTGTTGCGCGTCGGCGATGGCCAGTGTTTGCGCCTGCTTAATCACGAAGTGCGAAGCCGGACAGTCGGGAGTGGCCGGCAGGCGCGTGCCGACCCCGGAAGCGCCTCCGGCAGGATCATACTCGGCGACCACCTGCAGATGCGCGCCGTCCTCCGTCAGCAACGCGGCGCCGGCGCGCGAGACCTGCAGCGTCTCCACTAGAACTCGGCAAAGAGTCTGGAGAACAAGCTCTGTTTGCAAGGATTGAGAGGCTGCTTCCATCAACCGGTTACGAATCATTAGCCGTTGCTCCGCGCGCTTACGTTCGGTGATGTCCTGACCAGAGCTGACGACCAGTTTCGATGTAGTCACCGAGCGTTCCCATAACAGCCAGCGTATCTCACCATTACGATGCCGGTGCGCTAGCTCATAGGCGCCGCCATCATCTACAAAACCCCGCTGGAGCCGCTCGTACAGTTGTGCCCGGCGCCGCCGCCCGGCTTCCGGGCTGAGATAGATTCGTTCCCACAAGCCCTCGCCCAGCAATTCCTCCGGCTGGTAGCCCAGGATTGCCGTCACGGACGGGCTTACGTAAACGATTTGCATCTCATAGTCAAAGACGACAATCAGCGCGCTTACCCGATTGAGGATGTCATCGGAAAAGCGCAGCCGGTTATTGAGTGCGGTCAGCTCGGCGGTGCGCTGCTGAACCTTCTGTTCCAGCGTCTGATACAGCTGGGCGCGGTCGAGGGCCTGAGCAATTTGATGACCGAGGCTCAACCAGAAATCGGACGAATAGGAAGGCAGAGGGCGGCCGGAGACGGCGTTGTCAAGTGCCAATACGCCAAGAGCGCGCTCGCCGACAAACAAAGGGATGACCAGAAACTCAGAGACACCCAGCGCCCTGGCAATCTGTACGGTGACCTCACCAGGCAATTCATTGATGGAGCGGATGTGGATAACCTGGCGAGTCGCGAGGGCTTGGGTAAAGGGGCCTTCCGGATTGCTCGGAAGATCGAGGGCGGCTGCATAGGCGATTGCTTCCGGAGAGGCGCCAGCCAGCCGCCCCCCAAAAAAGCGCCGCTCTTGCTCATCCACGAACTTAACTAGGGCGCGGTCGAAGCCTAGGCGCCGGCGGGCCACTTCCAGCACCGCATCCAACAGCTCATCTTGGCCGGCAGTAGCGCCGATGGCTTGGATAATCTCCTGAAGGGTTGCCAGCTCATCCAGCTTCTGTTTCAGTTGAGCGTTTGACAGTTGCAGGTCGGCATTTGTCTTCTGCAGGTCTGTAAACTGCGCTTCCAGCAACTGGCTCTGCTGATGAAGCGTCTGGAGATGACGAGCACGTTCACGCTCCACAGAGCGCAGCTGTTGATATAGGAGGCCGGACAAAGACGGCAACAGCGCCAACAGACCGGCCACTTCCCAACCGGGCAATCGGGCGAAGAAATAAGCGAGCAACGCGAGTGAGGTGGCGTTTGCGACGAGAAGTAGCCATAACCCGCCGCGAGCAGGCATCTCCCAAAAGCCCTGATATTCGACGTACTCACCCTGCTCGGTCAAATGATGGCTCAGCTGAATCCGGGCCGGCGGCAACCCCGCCTGAATCACAGGCATGGCGCTAAACGCCCCGACATGCATGAGAGCGCTGTAATACACGTAGCGGCGCGCCAGCGGCGCCGGAAAAGCGCTGACCTTCGGCGGCACATGCCAGCGGACAATCGCAGCCCGGTCGGATACCTGCACCGTTTCCATCTTGGAATCGGTCAAGCTTCGAGCCAGCCGTGGCAGCATACGCACCACGTCCGGCAGGGCCAACGACTGAATGAGCAGTTTGACAAAGGGTGAATAAAAGGCCTGTCCACAGCGCCGGAAAAAGTCCGCCCCGCCGGCCTGTCGGGCGGCGCATTCGTAGAAGTACGTGGCGAACTCATAAGAGAAATAGCCACGCTGCCGAAGCTGCTCCGCGCTGACGTGATAACGTGCCTCTGGGATGGCGGCGTTGACCTGATTGAGCAGTTGCTGAAGCGTTGCAATCCGCGCCTCCTCAAGCCGCTTTTGCCGCTCACTGCGAGGCAGGGCCGGATCTAACGTCGCTTCGGCTTGTTCGGCTGCCCAGTCCTGAAGCGTCTTCCACACGGCACTTAGAATCTCGCTTGAGACTTCCCGAATCGGCCGACCAGCTTCATCCAAGCCAAAGGGACGGCCGCTCATATACTGCGGGAGAGGAGGCAATTCAGGGTCTTGCGTGAACATGCTTGCGAAAGCGGCTACCAGACGACGCGCGCCTGGCCAATTCGGCCATGACAGCTTAGTTGTACAAAACGCCAACGCACGCTGCCCAGCCGGCGGCTTGAACTTAATTTTACATTGGCTTCCATCGGCTTTTTGGGCAGGAATTGTTGGCATTCATTTGACTTGACCCTGTATTGACCGTATCATTCCACCGCGCTGTGAAACGAAAAACAAACCCAAGCGTCGCCGGACGAATGGCCTGCCAGCCCCGGCGTTCCCCCCATCGCCCACGACTCCGAGGTCGGATATGGAAGTTGGCCTGATTCGCAGAATCAACATTGACAGCGAGATGCAGACCGCGTACCTGTCATACGCCATGTCGGTGATCGTGGCACGCGCGCTGCCGGACGCCCGCGACGGCCTCAAGCCTGTCCAGCGCCGCATCCTCTATGCCATGCACGAGATGGGCCTGCGACCCGACTCGGCCTACCGGAAGTCGGCCCGTATCGTCGGCGAGGTGCTGGGCAAGTACCACCCACACGGCGATGCCTCGGTCTACGAGGCGATGGCGCGCATGGCGCAGGACTTCTCCATGCGCTACCTGCTGGTGGACGGGCAGGGCAACTTCGGCTCGGTGGACGGCGATGCGCCGGCGGCTATGCGTTACACCGAGGCCCGCCTGCATCGCACGGCCATGGAGCTGCTGGCCGACATCGAGAAGAACACGGTGGACTTCACGCCGAACTTCGACGATACGCTAACCGAACCGAGCGTGCTGCCGGCGGCCCTCCCCAACCTGCTCGTCAACGGCGCCAACGGCATCGCCGTCGGCATGGCCACCTCCATCCCGCCACACAACCTAGGCGAGGTCTGCGACGCGCTCATCTACATGTTGGAGCGCTGGCAAAAACTGGATGATGTGGGCACGCCCGACCTGATGCGCTACATCAAAGGGCCGGACTTCCCCACCGGCGGCCTGATCCTCGACGACGGCGAAGGCCTGCGCCAGGCCTACAGCACCGGGCGCGGGCGAATCACCGTGCAGGCCAAAATGCACGTGGAGGACATGGGCCGGGGCCGCAGCCGCCTGATCATCTCCGAGCTGCCTTTCCAAACGAACAAGAGCGCACTCATCGAGCGCATCGCCGACCTGGTGCGCGAAGGCACCATCGAGGGCATCGCCGACCTGCGCGACGAGAGTGACCGGCAGGGCATGCGCGTGGTCATCGAGCTGGCCAAGACCGCCGAGCCGAACGCCATCATTAGGGAGCTATACAAGCGCACGTCGCTGCAAGGCACCTTCAGCATCATCACCCTGGCGTTGGTCAACGGCGAGCCGCGCACACTCACCCTCAAGCAGGCGCTGCGCGTCTTCCTCGACCACCGGCTGGAGGTGGTTAAGCGTCGCAGCGAGTTTGACCTGGCCCGCGCCCGCGAACGCGCCCACATCCTCGAAGGGCTGCTCATCGCCCTCAAGCATCTGGACGAGGTCATCCGCATCATCCGCGCCTCGCGCGATACCGACGAAGCGCGCGCAAAGCTCATCAAACGCTTCAAGCTCAGCGAGCTGCAGGCCAACGCCATTTTGGAGATGCCCCTCAAGCGGCTGGCGCGGCTGGAACGCGAGAAGATCGAGGCCGAGTACAAGGAGAAGCTGGCCCTCATCAAACAGCTCGAAAAGCTGCTGGCCTCGCCCAAGCTGATGCGCGAGCTGATTGCCGAGGAGCTGCGCGGCGTGAAGCAGAAGTTCGCCGACCCGCGCCGGACGCGCATCGTCAGGCGCAGCGACGCCGCCCCCGACGGTGAAGCCGCCGCGCTGACCACCGCCGACCTGATGCCCGACCAGCAAGTCTGGGTCACGGTGCTGGCCAACGGCCTAATCTCCCGCACGCCAGACGCCAAACCGCCCCGCACCTTCGACGCGCCGCCGCTGGCGGTGCTGGCGGCCAACACACGCGACATCCTGTACCTGATCACGCTCAAGGGCCGTGCCGCCTCGCTGCCCGTCTTCTCCATCCCGGAGCGCGAGAACCCGGCGGACGGCGCGCCCTGGTCGAGCGTGTGCGCGCTGGACGCCAACGCCCGTGTGGTCGCCGCCGTGGCCGTAAGTGCAGACATGGTGAAGCTGGCCGAGGCGGGGCGAGGAAGAAACGAGGGAAGAGAGGAAAATGGTGGAAATGGGACCGGCTGTTATCTGATGATGGCTTCTGCGAACGGCATGGTCAAGAAAACTTCGGTGGCCGATCTGCCGGGCGTGACCGCGCAGGTATTCAACGTGATGAACGTAGCCGAGGATGACGGGCTGGTGGGCGCGCGGTTGACGAACGGCAGCGACGAGGTGCTGCTCGTCACCTCGACGGGGCGCAGCATCCGCTTCCGGGAGGGCGAAGTGCGCCCGATGGGCCTGGCCGCCGCCGGCGTCATGGGCATCAAGCCAGGTGGTGCGGACGATAAGGTCATCGGCCTGGAGGTGGTGCGTGAGAAGGCCGAGGTCTTCCTGCTCACCAACGAAGGTATGGGCAAGCGCACCGAGCTGAAGGAGTTCCCGACGCAGGGCCGCTACGGCATGGGCGTCACCGCCGCCGACCTGGCCGGCAAGCAGAGGCTGATCGGCCTAAGCGTGGGCACGACGGAGGACCGCGTCATCGTGGTCACGAACAAGGACGCGGCAAAGGTCATCAAGTTCGATGCTGCCGGCCGCAAGAAGCGCCCGGCGCGCGGCTCGGGCGTGGTGACGCTCAAACCCGGCGAGACGGTGACGCGCCTAGTGCCGCTGCTCGCGCCGTTCCGGCTGCCGGAGCCTGCCGAGGCGCCCGCCGCGAAACCGGTGCGCGGGCCGAAGGCCGAGAAGGTCAAAGCCAATGGCGCGGCAAGCCAGCCGGCGCTGCTGCGGAAAGTCAGGCCCGGCAAGCCGGCCCAAGCCGCCGGCAAGGCCAAATCGAAGAAGAAGTAGACTACGCCCCTGCGTCCTTTGCGCTCTTCGTGGCTTCGCGGTGAGTCGGTGCAAAGCCTGAGGCGAAACGTATTGCGTATTACGTATTACGTGTTCCGTGAGCGCACAAGCCACCCTTCCACTTTCTACTTTCTACCTTCAATCCCCAATCTCCAATCCCCAATCTCCAATCTCAAGTCTTCGGTCTTCCCCCTCCTCCACAAAAGCCGACATCTCCCGTTTTTTGCCACCCCCTCGAACCCTTCCCAGACCGGGCGAAAAGCTCATTAACCAACCAAAACTAACGAACTCCCACAACCTATCCATCCACTTCGGCCATATAATCCCCGGCAAAGGCTCTCGTTTTTACCCTCTCAGCCGACCGTGCCGGTCAGACTCGTAAGCGGCCTGCATGGTCAACTCATGTGATTGCGGTTGCAGCGCTGCTCGTCAGCGCAGTCACGCTGTATCGGGCGCGCAAAGGAGGGCGGCGATGAAAGGCAAACTCCTTCTGAGCGCGTCGGCTGCGGTGCTGGTGCTGATGCTGCTGACCGTCTTCGTCGTGTAGACGCCGCGCGTCGCGGCCCAAAGCGGCGGGGGCTATGAGCTGACGTGGAGCACGGTGGACGGCGGGGGCGCCACCTTCAGCAGCGGCGGGGGCTACGAGCTGGGCGGCATGGTCGGCCAGCCCGATGCCGGCACACTGAGCGGGGGCAACTTTACGCTGGCGGGCGGCTTCTGGAACGGCGTGAGCGGCCTGCTGCGGCTGTTCCTGCCGCTCATCCGAAGATAGCTTCCCGGCAGAGAGAGCCGAACGCCGGCCGAAAGTCAGATAGCCGAAGGCGTTGCCTTCGGCTATCTTTTAGCGGACGCCTTCTGAAGTTATAATCAGCACAGCGAGGTTGGCTATGCCGTTCAGCGTCTCGGATTTTCGTGATTGGGTTGGCATCCTGTATGAGCATCCTGAGTGGCGTGAAGAACTGCGTCGGCTGGTGCTCACGGATGAGATTCTCGAGCTGCCTGTCATTGTTCGTGAGTTGGCCCAAGCCCAGCGCGAGCTTGCCGAGGCCCAGCGGCGCACCGAGCAGCACGTCGAAGAGCTTGCCGAGGCCCAGCGCGAGCTCGCCATTGCGCAAACGCGGCTGGGCAAGGCCGTGGGCGAATTGCAACGCGCCTTCGGCTCAACCGTCGAAGAAGAAGCAGCCGGCGTGGTGGAAGTGGTCTTGCGTCGTAAAGGTTACCGCGCCACGCAGCCACCCTACTCACTGGCGCTGAACGGCGAAATTGACGTCGTCTTGCCTCTGGAAGACCCCGCAGGCCGGCAGGTGTGGGCAGTGGTGGAAGCCAAGGCGCGCCTCAGCCGGCGCGACGTGCTGGCCTGGGCACAACGGATGCGCTCGGCAGAGTGGCACCGGCGGCTGGCAGAGCAGGGCTGCGCAGGGCCGTATCTGGTCTATGCCTACAGCATCCGC